>CAIYSH010000453.1 GCA_903928755.1 uncultured Alphaproteobacteria bacterium
GGCTTGCCGGCCATGAAGACCTCGCCGCCCATCTGTTCGTAGAGTTGCGCCAGGGCACCGCCGCAATAGATCAGCTTGTCGCCGCGCTGGACGACAATGTCGGGATTGGCGCAGATCATAGGCATGCCCCGACCGACGGCGACCTCAAAGCGGTCGCGATAGTCTTCCGGCGTTTCAGTTTCGTCATCATAGGGGCCGGTCAGCGCGATGAAGGCGGAGTCTTCAAGTTGCCCGAATTCCAGACCAAGGCCCGCATAAAGGGTCTGGGCGCGCTCGGGACCTATGGCCCAGGCCGGTCCCGGGGCGCGGGGGGCCAGAAGGGTCCGTGTTGCATCACCCGAGGTCACGAAGGCCTGCCAGGTGGCGCGGGGCACGCCCAGTTCGTCCAGCTGGGACACGACAGCTGCCGCTGGTCGGGGGGCATTGGAGATCAGCACCATGGGGCCGCGCTCGGCACCCCAGCGGGCCAGGGCGGCACACGGTTCGGGAAAGCTCTCCCGACCGTTGTGTATCACCCCCCAGACATCGGAGAGGATCACGTCGTAACGGTCAGCGAGGGCGGAAAGTCCGGGGATCAGGGTCGTCATGCTGCGGCGGTAGCCGTCGCGAAGCCGGGGGTCAACCGCGGCGCGCCACCCGCTTGCGTGTCGCCGGGCGCATGAAGTCGGTGGGGGGAGAGGTTTCAGCCAGAACCGCATCACGGATCGGGCGCGGCTCTCCGAACAGGTGGCCTTGGCCGTAGCCGATTTCCAGCTCGAGAATGTCGACGATCTGACGCTCGGCCTCGACCTTTTCGACGATGATTTCGACGCCATAGCGCTGGGTCAGGGCCGAAAAATCCTGTGCCGCAAGATCGGGCAGGGATTTCAGGATCAGGCCGTCGTCAGTCTCGACCAGCTGGTCCAGCAGGAACTGGGCCGCGACCTTGATGAACTTCACATCCGAGCGCGCCAGGTCCTGGAAATCGAGGTCCAGGTCGATGATCTTGTCCAGGCTGAACCGGAAGCCCAGGTCAGCCAGTTTGCCCATGTTTCGGGCCTCCATCGAGCCCCGGGTATCGAAGGCAGCCTGGCCAAATTCGAAGATCAGGGCCCCGGCGAGGTCCCGGTTCTCGGACAGCAGTTCAAGGAATTGCGGGAAGAAGGTTTCATCCCCCAGGCTGCCCATGGAGACATTGCAGAAGATGCCGATCTTCTTGTCGGTCTTGGCCAGCCGGCGGACAATCTGGACGCAGCGGAACAGCAGCAGGTTGTCGATGGCCGTTACCAGGCCCTCCGGCTCGGCGACCGTCAGGTATTCTGCCGGCATCATGACCCGGCCGGTCTCATCGCGCAGGCGGGAAAAGCTTTCATAGAACACTGTCCGCCGCTGGGGCAGGTTCACCACCGGCTGCAGATAGAGGTCCACCCGGTTTTCGGCCAGGGCCTGCCGGACAGTCTCAAGCAGGGCAACGGACTGGCGATGATGGCGTTCCTGGTCTCTTGGTGCGCCAATAAGGGGGGGGGTCGAGAGGCGCTCTTCCAGCTTCTGGCTCATGCGCTGCACCAGATCTTCCAGCAGGTGGACTTCGCTGGTCAGCTCCTCTGAGCGCCGCTGGGCGTCGACCGTGGTGATTTCGACCACTTCGGAGACACGGCGATCCATGCGTTCCATCTGGTCAATGACAATGCGGTGGGCTTCCCGAATGGCTTCAAGCTCGCCACGAAGCGAATTGGTCTCCAGGGCCCGGCTGATCAGACCGTGGAAGGCAAAGCATAGGCCAAGGGCACCGACCATGACAGCCACACCCGCACCCCAGCCACCCCCGCTGCGCCAAAGCAGCAGGGCCGGGATCATGGCCACCATGAAATAGCTGGCCGTCAGCAGAGGCAGGGTTAGGCGTCGCATGTTTCGCCGATCCGAATCATTGATCAGTATCGTCCAGAGACGCTGAGCAAGTCGACCCAATTAGACGAAAATGGCTGTTAGTCAGCCCTTTAGCCACCCTATCGGGTCGGAATCGGCGTCTCGCCCCGATAGTCGTAGAAGCCGCGGCCTGATTTGCGCCCAAGCCAGCCTGCTTCCACATACTTGGTCAGCAAGGGGCAGGGCCGGTATTTGGAATCGGCAAGACCCTCATGCAGGACGTTCATGATCGACAGGACGGTATCCAGGCCGATGAAATCGCCGAGTTCGAGAGGCCCCATCGGATGGTTTGCGCCCAGCTTCATGGCCGTATCAATGGCGTCGACCGTGCCGACCCCTTCATACAGGGTGTAGATGGCCTCATTGATCATGGGCACCAGGACGCGGTTGACGATGAAGGCCGGGAAGTCTTCGGCATTGGCCGTTGTCTTGCCAAGGGACTTGGCAAAGTTGACGGCTATTTCATAGGTCGGTGCCCCGGTGGCGATGCCGCGGATGATTTCCACCAGCTTCATCAGGGGCACAGGGTTCATGAAGTGCAGGCCGATAAACCGGTCAGGCCGGTCCGAAGCTGAGGCCAGTCGGGTGATCGAGATGGAGGATGTATTCGAGGCCAGAATGGTGTCGGGCTTGAGATAGGGGGTCAGGGCCTTGAAGATCGACTTCTTGACCTCTTCATTCTCGGTCGCGGCTTCGATCGCCAGGTCCGTTGCCCCGATGGTCTGAAGTTCCGGAGCTGAGTGGATCCGGGCAAGGCCGGCATCCATGGCGTCCTGGGTGATGATCCCGCGGACGACCTGACGGCTCAAATTGCGTTCGATCTGTTTGAGGCCTGCCTCGATCCGGTCGCTGCTGACGTCGTGCAGGTGGACGTCATAGCCGCCCAGCGCCACCACGTGGGCAATGCCTGAGCCCATCTGACCTGCGCCGACAATGCCGACCGAACGGATATCAACCATGCGAATAGTGCCTCAAGTGGGCGACCC
>CAIYSH010000454.1 GCA_903928755.1 uncultured Alphaproteobacteria bacterium
CAGCAGATTTAGGCTGAACAGGACCAGAAGTAGGGACGCCCAGACTGGATACCCAGGAAAACCGAGATAGCAAAGCCAGATCAAGGTGAGGAGGCTTGCAGCCAGCCCGGCCTTTGGGTTTACGGCGTCACGGCACAAGCGATATATGAATACGACAATGAGCGACTTTACCAGAATGTCGCCAATACGCTCTGCCAGAACGTTGAACCCGAATAGCTTGAACATTGCGGCCGTCAGGGCGAATTGTCCCGGACCGTAATTGGCGTAGAAGTCACGATGCGGAAGCTCACCTGCAAGAAGGCGGGTTGCGCCAACAAGTATGAGACCTTCGTCGTAAGGATTGACTGCCGAGCTCATGGTCAAGCCAAGCGCGGTCAGGGCAATACAAAACAAAAGGGGAAGGGCTAGAATTGTTTTCGGATCGGTGCGCGACTGTCTGGTATTTACTTGTTCTTGCAGTGAATTTTCGGGCGGAAAGGCCATGTGAGGTAGACGGTTCCTAAACTGAAACGTAAGCGCACGATATGCTGTCTTCCACGCCAATAGCCGTTTCAGGTCATGCGGAAAAGCCTCTAGACCCTCTGGCACCATCTTTCGAGATCCCGCTCCCGCCCCATCAGGGCGAGCCCCGAGGCGATGGACTCCAGTTCGTTGCCGCTTTCAATGCGTTCGGCAGGAAACCGCCGCAGGAAGATTTCGCGGACGGCGGGAACCAAGGATGAGCCGCCGGTCAAAAAGACGCGATCAATGGCCAAGGCACCAAGTCCGGCGTTTGCCATAGCCTGGTCTACCGCGTCTTCGATCTGGCGGAGTTCAGGCTTGATCCAGGTCTCGAACTCACCGCGCTTGACCTGCCGTTCAAGCTGGATCGACCCGGCTGCGAAACTGAACGCGGCCTGGGTCTCAGTGGAAAGGGCTTCTTTCAACCGGGAAACCGACCTGTAGAGCTGGTAGCCGTAGTTTTCGTCCAGGGTCTCCACCAGACGGGAGATCTTCTCCGGCTCGTCGGCTTCCCGGACAAGTTTGCGGATTTCGCGCATGTCGCGGCTGGCCCGCAGCAGGGCCAGCTGGTCCCAGCGGGCGAAGGCGGAATAATAGCGGTTCGGTATGGGCAGGGTCTTGCCGAAGCTGGAATAGGTCGAGCCCTTGCCCAGAGCTGGAGAAACCAGATTGTCGATGATCCGGTAATCGAAGGCGTCGCCGGCCACGCCAACGCCAGAGCGGCCGAGTGGTGTTGACTGGATCTCGCCGTCCCGGCGGCTGAACCTGATGATCGAGAAATCGGAGGTGCCCCCGCCGAAATCACCCACAAGGACCGTCGCATCCTCCGACAGGCCGCGGGCAAAGAAGAAGGCGGCTCCCACAGGTTCATAGGCATAGAGAATTTCGTCAAAGCCGAGACGGGCGAAGGCCGCTTCATAACGTCTCAGCGCAAGGTCCTCATTGGGGGCGGCACCGGCAAAGATCACGGGCCGACCGACAATAACCCGGCGCGGCATGTCGGCAAGGCTTGCGCCTGCATGGTCCCTGAGCTTGAGCAGGAAGGCCGAGAGCATGTCCTCGAAGACATAACGGCGGCCCAGGATCTGGGTCTCGGTGAAACTGGCTGAAGCCGCAAAGCTCTTGAAGGACTGTATGAACCGCGTCTCGAGGGGATCCTCTACGTAGGCTTCAATGGCCCAGGGCCCGGCCTCGACCCGGCGCTCGGCCGGACGGTCCGAGGGTGCATTGAACGACAGGGCCGAACGAAAAGCAAAGAGTTCGCCTTCCGGTGCCGGAAAACGGACAAGCTCCGAGGCACCATCTGCGCCCGCCAGGGCAATGACCGTATTGGTGGTGCCGAAATCAATTCCGAGACTGAGACCGGTCATGGCGCAATCCTTGTAGGGGCGACGACCTGACGCCGGCGCT
The DNA here is from genome assembly GCA_903928755.1 of uncultured Alphaproteobacteria bacterium. Lineage (GTDB taxonomy): Bacteria > Pseudomonadota > Alphaproteobacteria > Caulobacterales > Caulobacteraceae > Phenylobacterium. Next base: position 1,912 of record CAIYSH010000454.1, read on the forward strand.
GCCCGACCGGGCGGAGACGATCAGTTCCGGGCAGATCCGAGGCTCAGGACTGAGCCTCGGCAATATCCTGTTCGTAAGCGGCAAAAGTCGCCATCTGCAGGATCTTGGAGACCGACGCCGACAAGGGGGCAATCTGGACCGACTTCTGCAGGCCGAGCAGGACAGGGCCTATGACCGTTGCCCCCCCCAGGGCCTGGACCAGCTGGGTCGAGATCGCTGCAGAGTGGATGGCGGGCATGATCAGGACATTGGCAGGTCCCGTCAGGCGCATGAAGGGATAGTTGGCACGCCGCTGGGGATCGAGGGCAACCTCAGGAGGCATTTCCCCTTCATATTCGAAATCGACATCTTCCATATCATCAAGCATGGCCACAGCCTCACGGACCTTCTCGGACCGCTGACCCATGGGATTGCCGAAGGTCGAATAGGACATGAAGGCCAGACGGGGGGTGAAGCCCATGGCCTTGACCGCCCGGGCCGCCTCCATGGCGATTTCCACCAGCTCGTCAGCTTCCGGCATTTCGGTGATGTTGGTATCTGCGATGAACAGGGTCTGGTTCTTGGCCAGCAGAATGCTCATGCCGATAACCCGCCCGTCCGGGGTCGGGTCAATGACCCGCAGGATTTCCTCGAGCACCTGGTCATAGGAGCGGGTAACTCCTGTGACCATGCCGTCAGCATGACCCAGGGCGACCATGGATGCGGCAAAGGAGTTGCGGTCCTGATTGATCAGGCGCTGGACATCCCGGAGCAGATAGCCCTGTCGCGCCAGGCGGGCGTAGAGGAAATCCACGAACTGTGGATTGTGATCCGACACCCGCGCATTGATGACCTCCAGATTGGTGTCAGCCGGATCCAGGCCGGCCAGGATCATGTTCTCGCGGACCAGATCTTCCCGGCCGACCAGAACGGCATGACCAAGCCCGGCGCTCTCGAAGGCATAGGCCGCACGGATGACACTGGGCTCTTCGCCTTCGGCAAAGACGATGCGCTTCTTCGGCGCGCGCAGGACCGTGCCCTGCAGTTTCTGCAGGAAACCGGCCGTCGGGTCGAGACGCTGGGCCAGGGACGCCCTGTAGGCATCCATGTCGACGATCGGCTTGCGGGCCACACCGGTGTCCATGGCCGCCTGGGCGACAAACGGTGGAATATAGGACATCAGCCGCGGATCGAAGGGTGACGGGATGATGTATTCCGGTCCGAACTTCAGCTGGACGCCGTGATAGGCGGCCGCGACTTCATCGGGCACATCTTCCCGCGCCAGTTGCGCAAGGGCATTGGCACAGGCGATCTTCATTTCCATGTTCACACGGCGGGCGCGCACATCGAGGGCCCCGCGGAAGATGTAGGGAAAGCCCAGAACGTTGTTCACCTGATTGGGATAGTCGCTGCGACCCGTGGCGACGATGGCGTCCTTACGCACGGCATGGGCTTCTTCCGGGGTGATTTCCGGGTCCGGATTGGCCATGGCAAAGATGATCGGATTGGGCGCCATAGAGGCCACCATCTCCGGCGTCAGCGCCCCCTTGACCGACAGGCCAATGAAGACATCTGCCCCCTTGAGGGCATCAGCCAGGGTCCGGGCATCGGTGTCGACCGCATGGGCGGATTTCCACTGGTTCATGCCCTCCGACCGGCCACGATAGATGACGCCGGTATTGTCGACGGCAATGCAGTTGTCGGACCGCACGCCCATGGCCTTCATCAATTCAAGGGATGCAATCCCGGCTGCCCCGGCCCCGCACAGGACCAGCTTGACCTGGGAAAGTTCGCGGCCGGTGATGGCGCAGGCATTGATCAGGCCCGCTGCAGAAATGATGGCCGTGCCGTGCTGGTCGTCGTGGAAGACCGGGATGTCGAGGAGTTCCTGAAGCTCGGTCTCGATGCGGAAACATTCAGGGCTCTTGATATCCTCAAGATTGATGCCGCCAAAAGTCACGCCGATATTCTTGATGACCGTGATGATTTCGTCAGGGTCGGTTGCAGACACTTCGATATCGATGGAATCGACGTCCGCGAAACGCTTGAAAAGGACGCTCTTGCCTTCCATGACCGGCTTGGAGGCCAGGGCACCGAGATTTCCAAGGCCGAGAATGGCCGTACCGTTCGAGATCACGGCAACCAGATTGCCCTTGGCCGTATAGTCATAGGCTGCCTCGGGATCTTCGGCGATCTTCAGGACGGGGACGGCAACCCCCGGCGAATAGGCCAGGCTGAGATCCCGTTGCGTCGCCATGGGCTTGGTCGCAATGATCTCGATCTTCCCGGGCTTGGGGTATTTGTGGAAGCTCAGGGCTTCTTCGTCGGTGAAGGTGCGTTTTTCAGCGTCGCTCATAAGTGCGGCGGGTCCTTCGGCGGTTCAAGGAAAGTAGCCCAACCTATAGAGGGCCAGAAGGCGCGACAACACCCCGAAAGGCACAGGCAGAACGGAGAGTTGACCCATTTTGTCGCCTCCGGGGCGGTAAGGGCCGGGAATTCATTGACCCCATCCGTCCTGGCGAGGACAAACGGAGCCGAACAATACCGGAAGCCGCCTCATGACCTTACCCGTTCGCATTGCTCTGGCCGGCGCGCTGGGCCGTATGGGCCTTGCCCTTGAAGTGGGCCTGCGCGCGCACGAAGACCTGATCCTCACCGGGCGGTTCGACAGACCCGGATTGACCGCTCCTGGCCTGGTGAGCGCCGAAGAGGCGCTGGCGGGGGCCGATGTGGTGATCGATTTCACCACGGCCGAGGCTTCCACATGCCTGGCCGAAAGCCTGGCCGGCAAGGGCGGCCCCGCCATGGTCATCGGGGCGACGGGCTTCACCGAAGCCCAGGCAGAGCGGATTGCCTTCGCAGCCAGAACCCTGCCCATCGTCCGGACCGGCAACTATTCCCTGGGGGTCAACATGCTGGCCGGGCTTGTCGCCATAGGCGCGCGGGCCCTCGGTCCGGACACCTATGACATTGAGGTTTTCGAGGCCCACCACAAGCGCAAGGTCGACGCCCCTTCCGGCACAGCCCTGATGCTGGGCGAGGCGGCGGCCCTGGGGCGGGGTCGGATACTTTCAGAGATCGCCGTTCGGGCCCGGGACGGGATGACAGGGCCGCGACAGACCGGGGACATCGGCTTTTCGGTCCTGCGGGGCGGCGGAATTGTCGGTGACCATTCGGTGATTTTTGCTGCCGAGGATGAAGTCATTACCCTCAGCCATTCCGCCCGTGACCGCAGCCTCTTTGCCCGGGGCGCGCTCGAGGCGGCCCGGTGGGTGGCAGGTCGGGGCCCTGGCGAATATGACATGCAGGACGTACTTGGCCTCCGGGCCTGACAGGAGATGATCATGAGCGGCGATATTCTGGATCTCGACGCCACAGACCAGCTGGCCGCCCTGGCCGGAGGAAAGATCTCCGCAGTGGAACTGTTGGACCTTGCGACCGGCCGGGAAGCGAAACTGCGGGAACAGCTGAATCTCGTAATTGTCCGGGACACGGACAGCGCCAGGTCGGCGGCAAGATCCATTGACGACCGGCGGGCTGGAGGTGAGACCCTGGGCCCCCTTGCCGGGCTCCCCATGACCCTCAAGGACACACTTGATGTGGTCGGCATGCCGGCCAGCGCCGGCGTTCAGGCCCTTCGTGATCGCCTAACCTGCCTCGACGCAGAAACGGCGGCCCTCGCGCGTGCCGCTGGCGCCGTCTTCTGGGGCAAGACCAATATTCCGGTCATGGCCGGTGACTGGCAGAGCTTCAACAGCCTCTATGGCGTGTCAAACAATCCCTGGAACCCGGCGCGGACCACAGGCGGATCCTCCGGGGGCGCCGCCGGGGCCCTGGCGACGGGGATCACCGCCCTGGAAATCGGATCGGACATCGGCGGCTCGCTGCGGGTCCCGGCTGGCTTCTGCGGGGTCTATTCCCACAAGCCCAGCTGGGAAGCCGTGTCCCAGAGGGGACATGTTCCGCCGGCACCGGGGTCGAAGGCGCCCCGGGACCTGAACGTCGTCGGTCCCATGGCAAGATCGGCGCGGGACCTGCAAATGCTGTTTTCGATCCTGTCGCGCAGCCGTACACAGGCCGCCCCGACGCCCCGGCTGAATACCCTGAAAATCGGTCTCTGGCTCGACGAGCCGCTCTACGCCCTGGATCCGGAGGCTCGGGTCGTCGTGGAAGCCTATGGCCGCAGCCTGGATGATGCGGGTGCCATGGTCGAGCTGATCGCCTCGCCCCTGGATGCGGCAGTTCTGAGGGACTGTTACCAGACCCTGCTGGGGTCGGTGATCGCCCAGGACCTTACCGATGCCCAGAACGCAAACCTGCAATCCATGCGGCCCGAAGCCCTGGCCGCAAAGGCCGCCGGCGCGCCCATGGCGGGTCAGGTCCTGTCCTATACGGCGACCCATCTGGAATGGCTTTCGGCCGACGAGGTGCGGTTCAGCCTTATTGACCAGGTCGCACAGGTCTTCGGGAAATTCGACGTCATCCTGGCGCCGGTGACGCCCGTGCCGGCATTTCCCCATGATCACGGGCCTTTCAACACCAGGGTCCTGTCCATGAGCGACGGCCAGACCATTCCCTACGCTTCCATGCTGGACTGGATCTCCATGGCGACCACCTGCCGCCTCCCGGTGACCTGTGTCCCTGCGGGGCTCACGACATCCGGCCTGCCGGTCGGGATACAGATCATCGGGCCGTCCGGTGGCGATGCCAGGACCCTCGCCGTAGCCGCAGCCCTGTCGGAGATCCGCAGCTTCGTCCCGCCGCAGCTTCCTTGATCTAGGGGATGACGGCGTCCCCATTCAGGTCGAGAACGGTTGCCATGGCCCGCTCGGCCCAGGCGCGGAATACCGCAACACCACGATCATTGGCCATGTCCAGGGAACCAATGGCGACCACCGGCCAGCACCAGCCAAGTGTGGCGCAGATGCGATAGTCTTCACGCAGCCGGGCCAGCGAATAGTCGGATACCCCGGCCCCTTCGAGGCCCGCATGATGTCGGGAGATCAGCGCATCTTCACAGCTGCGGCGTACGTCAGGATTGAGACTGCCGGCAAGCATGTAGGCGAGGTCGAAGGCCGCAGGGCCCTCAAGCATGACCTGCCAGTCTGCGATGGCAAAGGGCTCCCGGGCGGCACCAATCTCGAAGAACATGTTATCGGCCCGATAGTCCCCGTGCATGATGGTGCGGGGCATGCCCGCTGCCAGGTCCATCATGGCTTCAATACGGGTTGCCAGCCTCTCGCCCGTCTTGCGCATGGCAGGCGGCATGCCGTCCCCCAGAAAATCCACCACGGCAGGCCAGCACTGCTGATAGACGCCCTGCAGACCCTTCATCTGGGGTGAGTTCATTTCCAGCAACCACGGCATTTCAGCCAGTCTGGGTGAGCGCCACCAGTAACCATGCAGGGCCGCCACGGCGTCCAGGGCCAGGCCGGCGTCGGCGGGGCTCAGACCTGCGAGATGATCCCCCAGACGGGCGGGAGAAAGGTCTTCCATCAGAAGGATGAAATCGTGGGACTCCGGGTCGAAGTCCACATGATAAGCCCTCGGCGTCCGGATCGGGGTCTCGGCCTGCAGCAGCCGGTAGAAGCCGGTTTCCTTTTCGTAGAACTGGAAGACCAGGTCGATCTGCCGGGCCCCGGGATCGGCGGGGGCGAGCTTGGCGATCAGCCGGGTCGGGGCGCCGGGCGCGTCACCGGCATAGTCGATGCTCAGCCTTTGCATGGCGCTCATGAAGCCAAGGCCAAGACCCATGGGTTCGGCAAGGATCCTGGAGACCCGGGCCGAGGACAGGACGCCGCCCTGCCTCAGGACACCCGTCAGCCATTCAGGGGTAATATCCTGCAAGGACCTTGGAAATGATGATCCGACCATAGGCGTCCTCCCGCCGGGCATTCGAGGCCAGGCTATTGGGACGGAGGCTAGGTGAAGACGATCGGAATGAAAACCCCGGCCTAGACCCGAAGGTGCGCCCGCTCATTGAGGCTCACCACGGCGCGCTGACCGCTCCGGGCGGCCATGAAACGGTTGATGCTGGTATAGTCGGCCTCGAAAAACACCCTGGGCGCGATACCAAGCACATGGGCGGCCCAGACATTGATCACCCCGCCATGGCAGAAAACGGCAACCCTCTGACCCGGATGGGCGGCAATGATCTCCTCCAGGGCGGCAACGACGACAGACTGGAACTCCACCATGTCCACCCCATGGCCACCCTGTGCCATGGCCTGCCAGGCCGCATAGTTTTCGCGCTTGAGCTCTTCTGTCGGAATGTAGACGCCGGAGGACCGGTCGAACTCGACAACCCCTTCATGCTGACGGACCTCAAGTCCCGCAAGGCCGGCAAAGGGCTCAGCTGTCTGGAAGGCCCGAAGCATTGAACTGGACCAGACGGCATCTATACGTTCCGCCGCCAGCCAGTCGGCGACCTTGCGGGCCTGTTCCAGGCCCTCCGGGGACAGATGCGGATCCGAGGTGTCTTCCCGCCGTTCCGGACGGCCATGACGCACAAGCAGAAGTTCCATTTCAGCTCCGATCAGCTATCGTGCACCGGTCGAGCCGAAGCCGCCTGCGCCGCGTTCGGTTTCGTCCAGACTGTCAACCTCGATCCATCCAGCCTGTATGACCGGCGCAATCACCATCTGGCCGATCCGGTCGCCCCGTCGGATGACGAAGTCCTCGTCACCCAGATTGATCAGGATCACCTTCACTTCGCCACGATAGTCGGCATCGATGGTTCCAGGGGTATTGGCCTGTGAAATACCCGACTTGAGGGCAAGTCCTGACCGCGGACGGACCTGACCTTCAAAACCGGAAGGAATGGCAAAGGCCAGTCCGGTCGGGATGGCCGCACGGGCGCCCGGCTTCAGGACATGTGGCGCATCGGCCGGTACTGCTGCGCGCAGGTCCATGCCTGCGGCGTCTGTCGTTTCGTAGGCCGGCAGGGGCAGGTCCTGGTTGTGCGCCAGTCGGACCACCGGGATCATCGGTTTCATTTCAGGCTCTCTGCCATGCGCGCCGCCAACTGGTCGGCAACTTCGGATTTCGCCAGACGTTCCCAGCGTTCAATACCCGCGGCCGTCACAATGGAAACCGCATTCTCATCGCCACCCATGGTCCCCTCAATGGAGACGTCATTGGCGACAATCCAGTCACAACCCTTCCTGGCCAGTTTGCCCTGGGCATAGGTTTCGACATGATCGGTCTCTGCTGCAAAGCCTACGACCAGGGTCGGCCGGTTCGCGCCCCTGGACAGGGTGGCCAGTATGTCGGGATTTTCCGTAAGGGTCAGGACAGGCGGACCAGCGCCGGGAACCTTCTTGGTTTTCTGGTCCGAAATCTCGGCAGGCCGCCAGTCCGCTACCGCCGCCACGCAGACGGCCATGTCAGCCGGCAAAGCGGCCTGACAGGCCGCCAGCATCTCTGCCGCCGTCTCGACATCCACGCGTCTCACGCCCGCCGGGGTGGGAAGGGCTACCGGTCCGGAGACGAGGGTCACCTTCGCCCCCAGCCTGGACAGGGCAGCGGCGATGGCGAAACCCTGTTTCCCGCTCGAACGATTGGTCAGATAGCGGACGGGATCGATGGGCTCGGCTGTGGGGCCTGCCGTGACCAGGGCATGCTTGCCGGACAGGGGCCCGGGGGCGTCAGACAACAGGTCGAGAATGGCATGGTGGATTGCGACGGGCTCAGCCATGCGGCCCGGGCCGAATTCGCCACAGGCCATGTCGCCCTCGTCAGGACCGACCATCCGGACGCCGTCGGCCTTCAGGGTAGCCAGATTGCGACGGGTGGCGGCATGCTCCCACATGCGGACATTCATGGCAGGTGCCATGAGCACCGGCTTGTCGGTGGCAAGCAGGACCGTGGATGCCAGGTCATTGGCCAGCCCATTGGCCGCCCTGGCCATCAGATCGGCCGTGGCCGGAGCCACGACCACAAGGTCGGCTGACCGCGAGAGCTGGATATGCCCCATCTCCGCCTCGTCGGTCAGGCTGAACAGGTCCGTATGGACAGGGTTTTCAGAAAGGGCCGAGAGCGAGAGCGGCGTCACGAACTGCGCCCCCGCAGGGGTCAGGACGGTTCGCACCTCAAGGCCTGACCTCCTGAGAAGGCGAATGAGTTCAAGGCTCTTATAGGCGGCAATCCCGCCGCCAATGATCAAGAGTATGCGCTTTTTCGACACGGGAGCCGCGCCTCCGTCAAACCTGAAGCCTTCTAGAGCGTGTTCCGATGAGTGGAAACCAGTTATCGGATCGCAACCTGCCCCGGCATCTCCAATGAACACCCCTTTAGTCCCTTCAGACAATTCCGGCTGAAGGGAAATGGCGCGGAGCCGGGAACGGAAAAGTGCCAGCCCCATTTACGGTCAGGCGAATTACCGTTTTGCGTGAAAAAAAAGACTCGACAACCTGAAAGGTTAGTTCCTATTTTGTTCCGGCATTCAATGCCTGTGGAGAGAGCTCATGACAAAATTGCATGCCATTGCCGCCTGTGGATTGACCCTTGTCCTGCTGACCGGGTGTGAGCGGTCTTCTGCAGTCGCCAGCCGGACGGACCTCGGCGACCATGGTGGGGCCTACGACACAACCCGTTCCGAGGCTCCGGCGTCAGACAGCCGCGAAGACAGGCCTTCGTCCTTTGCTGCAGACGCCCGGTCGGATCAGCCTGCACGCCTGATTGACGGCAAGGCCATCTGGTCATCCAGTCGCAAGGGGTCGGCGGAAGAAAATGCCGAGCGCAGCTTCACCCGGAATGGCGAGGATTTCGGGGCCCGGGATCTCGACGCCTATATCCGCAAGGCCCAGGCCTTTGTCGGCCACCCACCCGCCGGAGCCCAGACCCTGAAGCGGGTCAATGGCGATGTCCTGATCTACGATGCCAAGGACAATATTTTCGCTGTCGCCACGAAGGACGGCATTCCCCGGGCCATGTTCAAACCTGACCAGGGTGCGGAATATTGGGATCTGCAGAAGGCCCGAGAGAGCAAGCGTCAGACGGCCAGGGCTGACCGCAGGGCGGACACCAAAGGTTAGGTTCAGAACAGCCAGGCGCCCAGCATGACCCCTGCAGCCAGGGTCGCCGCGCCGACGCAGAACCACAGCCATCGGGGTGCCGTCGCGGTCGGCGGCTCTGGTAGCCGGGCGGGCGACTGAAGCAGCCGGGCGAGGTTCTGCAGGGCTTCGGCACCCTCCTGCAGGAACCGGCGGGCCTGGGCGGGGGGCGAAAGCTCTCTGAGCATCCAGCGCCGGACGACGGGGTCGGCAGCCTGCCACATGTCATGGTCCGGACAGATCCCCCGGGCGACGCCTTCGACGGCCACCATGGTCTTCTGAAGCAGGACCAGTTCGGGCCTGAGCTTCATATCGAATATGGCCGTGATCTCGAACAGCTGGATCAGGACCCGGCTCATCGGGACCTCACTGGCAGGCCGCCCGAAGACCTGCTCGCCGACCGCTCTCAAGGCCTGGGCGAAGGCTGATACCGAATGCTTCCTCGGGACATAACCCGCGTCGAAATGGACCCGGGCGACGCGCTCGTAATCGCGCTCGAGAAATCCCCAGAGGATCTCGGCCAGGTATCGCCGCTCCGGCGCGCCGAGGCGACCTATGATCCCGAAGTCGACAGCTTCGATCTGCGCCGGGGCGGCCACGAAGAGGTTCCCCTCATGCAGATCGGCATGGAACACACCATGGTCCAGGGCCTGGGCCAGAAAAGCACGGATCAGGTTGTCCGCCATGGCCTGCCGATCAAGACCGGGCTGCCGAAGGGCTTCGGGGCTCGACAGGGGAAGGCCCCGGGCCCATTCCAGGGTCAGGACCGTCTTGCCGACGCCCTCCCAGACGATCCGGGGTGCCGTCATGAACCCGTCCCGGGCCATCACCTCGCGCAGTTCATCACAGCCTGCGGCCTCAAGCCTCAGATCCAGTTCCAGTTCCGTCGACCGGATGACGGTTTCAGCCAGGGCGACCGGCTGGAGGCGCCGCGCTGTGGCGGAAATCCCTGACAGGAGCCGGGCCGCCAGGCGCATGGCGGCGGCATCCTCCGCCACCCTCTGCTCAATGCCCGGGCGCAGCACCTTCACCGCTACATGGCGGCCGTCGCGCAGCCAGGCTGGATGAGCCTGGGCGAGGGACGCCGCAGCAATGGGATCGTCTAACCGTGAAAACAGGCTGTCAATTCCACGGCCAAGGGCCTGCTCGATCTCGGCCCGGGCTGTCGCCACAGGAAAAGGTGGCAGCCTGTCCTTCAGCCGGGAGAGGTCCGCCGCGAAGGCATTGCCAAAAATATCCGCCCGGGTGGAGAGCAGCTGACCCAGCTTGATCGCCACGGGACCCAGGGTTTCAAGGGCAAGGGCCAGGCGCTGGCCCGGACGGCCCGTACGGGACGGGGGCCCGGCAAGGACAAGCAGAAGGCGCGACAGGGCCTGGAGGGCGGGGGGATAGTGGCTTGTGGCTTCACGCGGCAGCAGGGCATCGTACCGGACCAGCCGCCAGACGGCTTCAAAAAGACGCCCGAACCCCCCCATCACTCAGATGGCCCATCCCTGGTGCAGCGCTGCGACACCGCCGGTAAAGTTCGTATAACTGACCCGCTTGAAACCCGCTTTTTCCATCATGCCGGCAAAGGCCTTCTGGTCAGGAAAGCGGCGAATGCTTTCCACAAGATACTGATAGGAAGCGCGATCCTTGGCGACCAGTTCACCAATGGCCGGGATCACCGCAAAGGAATAGGCGTCATAAGCGCGCCGCAGGACATCCGTCGCCGGCCGGGAAAACTCCAGGCAGAGGAAACGACCGCCAGGCTTCAGGACCCGACGGGCTTCGACCAGGGCGGCCTGGACGTCGGTGACATTGCGGATGCCGAAGGAAATGACATAGGCGTCAGCACAGGCGTCTGGCAGGGGCAGCCGCTGGGCATCGCCCACGCCCCAGGCAATCTCGGGCTCTCCGCCCTTTTCACGACCCGAGGCGATCATTTCAGCGTTGTAGTCGAGGACGAATATACGGGCGTCGTCGCCACCACGGCGTTCCTGCGCGCGGCGGGCCATACGGGCGAACCGTCGGGCCATGTCACCGGTGCCCCCCGCGCAGTCGATGATGACCTCACCCGGCTGGGGATTCAGCCGCGCTGCGACCGCATCCTTCCACAATCTGTGCACACCGGCACTCATCAGGTCGTTCATCAGGTCATAGCGGCGGGCAACCCGGTCAAAGACACCTCGCACCAGGCGCGGCTTCTCACCGGGATCAACGTCTCGAAATCCGAAGGTCGCTGTCATTCCGGCCTCATAGCGCTCCTCAGTCGCGCGCGCCACCATTGCCTATCAGTGTTGAGGTATGCGAGTCAGATGGCATGCCGGAACTTCCCGAAGTCGAAACCGTCCGCAGGGGGCTCGCCCCGGTCCTGGAAGGCCAGAGCCTGCGCCGGGTCGAGGCCCGGCGGCCGGATCTCAGATTTCCGTTTCCCGAAGGGTTTGTGCAGCGTCTGACCGGGGCCAGGATCCTTGCCCTGCGTCGCCGTGCCAAATATCTGCTGGCCGATCTGGACCGTGGCGAAACCCTGGTCATGCATCTGGGCATGAGCGGCAGGTTTGAAATCACACAGCCTGAAGGGGCCATCAGACCGGGGGAGTTCCACTATGCGGCCGATCCGGATCCCCGGCACGCCCATGTGGTTTTTGAAACCGCCGCCGGTGGCCGGGTAACCTATTACGATCCGCGCCGGTTCGGGTTCATGGGCCTGATCGGGACCGGGGATCTGGACCGGCATCCCTGGTTTTCGGCCATGGGCCCGGAGCCCCTGTCCGGAGACTTCGGCGCCGATCGGCTGGTCGCCATGTTCAAGGGGCGACACCAGGGCCCGAAAACCCTGCTGCTGGATCAGAAGGTGGTGGCGGGCCTGGGCAACATCTATGTCTGTGAGGCCCTGAACAGGTCCAGGATTTCCCCCTTCAGGCCGGCGGGGGGAATCGGTCGGCGGAAACTCGAGCTTCTGGCAGCAACCGTGAAGGACGTTCTGGGGGAAGCCATCGAGGTCGGCGGATCAACCTTGAGGGACTTTGCGGCGGCAGACGGTGCCCTAGGCTATTTCCAGCATCGGTTCCGCGCCTATGACCGGCTTGGCCAACCCTGCGCCAATCCCGGATGCCGGGGCACCATCCATCGGGAGGTCCAGGCCGGCCGTTCGACGTTTTTCTGCCCGACCTGTCAGACATAGGTTTCAGGATGAGACGCAGATCCTTCAGGGCGCTGGTTCTTGTTGCGGCTGTTTTCATGGCCCCGGCCGCCTTCGCGGCACCGCCGGTCTGGATCGTGCGGGATGCCGACTCCGAGATGATCCTGTTCGGGTCTGTGCATGTCCTGCCGCCCGGTCTGGACTGGCGGCCCGATGCCCTCGACAAGGCCCTGCCGGTTGCGGACGATATCTGGTTTGAACTGCCTCTAGATCCCGGTGCCGCTGATGAAATCGGACAGCTGGCCCTTTCCATGGGGCGTCTGGGGCCCGGCAAATCCCTTCTGGCCATGCTGTCCCCGACAGACCGGGTCCGACTTGAAAGGATTTGCCGTCGCCTGCGGTTGTCGCCCACACAGATCGATGCCTTCGAACCCTGGTTCGCCGAGGTCATCCTGGCAAGGGCGGAGTTTCAGGCCGCTGGAGCGTCCACCTCGAGCGGCGTGGAAGGTGCCCTTTCCGTGGCCGTTCCGGCACATACGGAAAAGCGGGCCCTGGAAACAGCACGGCAGCAACTGGAGATGTTTCACCTGGCCCCCATGGCCGACCAGGTGTCCTCGTTGAGGGATACGCTCCGGCAGATGGACAGCGACCCCAGGGCCTATGACCGTCTGGTGGCGGCCTGGATCCGGGGCGATGTCAGGCAACTGGACCACGAGGCTCTGGCCCCCCTGAGGAAGGCTGCCCCGGAAATCTACCTGCGTCTGGTTTCCCGTCGGAACCAGGCCTGGGTCGGACCACTGGATGCGCGCCTGAAGGGTCGCGGCCTGACCATCGTTGTGGTCGGAGTCGGGCACCTCATCGGACCCGATGGCGTGCCAGCCAGGCTTCGCGCCCTTGGCTATTCGGTTCAGGGGCCGTAAAGCGCAAGGGAGCCGCCAGGAGGACCCCGCGCCATGACGTTCGAGACCCTGATTGTCGAAACGGAGGGACCGGTCACGGTCATACGCCTCAACCGTCCGGATGCCCTCAATGCCCTGAACAGCGTCCTGCTGAAGGAGCTGGGAGACGCCCTTGACCTGATCAGCGCGGATGAGACGGTGCGCTGTGTCGTGCTGACCGGATCTGACCGCGCCTTTGCAGCCGGGGCAGACATCAAGGAGATGGCCGACAAGAGCTATGCCGACATGTTCAAGAGTGACATGTTCGGCGCCATCGCCAGGAAGTTCGATGCCTTCCGCAAGCCGGTCATCGCCGCCGTAGGCGGTTTTGCCCTTGGAGGCGGCTGTGAACTGGCCATGCTCTGCGACTTCATCATTGCCGCAGAAACTGCAAAATTCGGCCAGCCAGAAATCAATCTCGGGGTCATGCCCGGGATCGGCGGCACCCAGCGCCTGACCCGGCTCGTGGGAAAGTCCAAAGCCATGGACATGATGCTGACCGGCCGAATGATGGACGCGGTCGAAGCCGAACGTGCCGGCCTCGTTTCCCGGGTGGTCCCGGCGGAGAAGCTGATGGACGAAGCCCTGTCCGCCGCCACCAGGATTGCAGGGCAATCCCCCCTGGCCGTCATGATGAACAAGGAGCTTGTGGAAGCGGCCCTGGAAACGACCCTGGCCACCGGTGTCGCCATGGAACGGCGCCTGTTCCACTCCCTCTTTGCCTTCGAGGACCAGAAGGAAGGCATGGCCGCCTTTGTGGAAAAGCGTAAGCCGCAGTTCCGCGGAAGGTGAACCCGAACGCGCGGCGAGAAGAAAGGCCAAAGGCGCATTGACCCACAGCCTGCCTTCCCGTATATCCGCGCCTCCAATTTAGACGCCCGCCTCTGACAGGCGGCGCGCCATATGTTTTGAGAGCTGAAGCATGGCCAACACGCCCGGCGCCAAGAAAGCGGTCCGCAAGATCGCCCGCCGTACCGAAATCAATACGGCTCGCCGTTCGCGCGTGCGCACCTTCCTGCGCAAGTTTGACGAAGCGCTTGCTGCCGGAGACCCGGCCGTGGCCAAGGATGCCTTCATCAAGGCACAATCAGAGCTGATGCGCGCCGTGACCAAGGGTGTGGTTCACAAGAATACGGGATCGCGGAAGGTGTCACGCCTGGCGGCCCAGCTGAAGAAGATGGCCGCCG
>CAIYSH010000455.1 GCA_903928755.1 uncultured Alphaproteobacteria bacterium
CCGGTGACCTGCTGATGGGCACCATGGACACCTGGGTGATCTGGAAGCTGACCGGCGGGAGGGTTCACGCGACGGATGCCACCAATGCTTCCCGCACCCTGTTGTTCGACATCCGCCAGCAGGCCTGGTCGTCCGACATGCTGGAAATGCTGGATGTGCCACAGCTCATCCTTCCTCGGGTGCTGGATTGCGCTGATGATTATGGACAGACCGACCCGGCCCTGTTCGGTGCCGCCATTCCGATCCGCGGGGTGGCGGGTGACCAGCAGGCAGCCCTGATGGGGCAGGGCTGTATCCGCGCCGGCGAGATGAAGGCCACCTATGGGACGGGCTGCTTCATGCTGGTCAATACCGGTGAAGTCGCACCGGTTTCCCAGGCCAGGCTGCTGACCACGGTCGCTGCAAGGGTCGGTGGCAGGACGACCTATGCTCTTGAGGGCTCCATCTTCATCGCCGGTGCGGCCCTGCAGTGGGTCAATGAGGGATTGGGAGTGCCTGGTGGCGGCAGTGGGGTCGAGGCTCTGGCCCAGACTGCCAGGCCTGACCACGGGGTCATCATGGTCCCGGCCTTCACTGGCCTTGGTGCCCCCTGGTGGGATGCCGATGCGCGAGGGGCCCTGTTTGGCATGACCCGGGACACCGGCCTGGCGGAAATCGCCCATGCCGCCTTCGACGCCTGTGCCCTGCAGACCCGCGACCTGATCGAAGCCATGCGCTCTGATGCGCCCGAAGCCTTCGGTGAAGGGGTGGAGCTGAGGATTGACGGCGGAATGTCCCGCTCGGCCTGGTTCAGCCAGAGACTGGCCGACCTGACGGGGGTGGCCGTCGGCAGGGCCACCTACCAGGAAACCACGGCCCTGGGGGCGGCGCTTTTCGCCGGGGTCGGGGCGGGGATTTATGGCGATGTTGTTGAGGCGGCTGCCAGTCGCCCGACGACGGAACGGCACGAACCTGGTGTCGACAGCCACCAGAGGGAAGCGGCCTATGCCAGCTGGCTTGATGCCGTGGCCCGGGTCCGGACGGAAGGTTAGCGCCCGGAATTGGAATCAGAGCCTGTTTGCCGCTGCGGACGCTGCCGTCTGGAGGGGAGAGGCCCTAGGCGGCGGCGGAAGAGCGCTCATTGGCCTGGTCGGTGGAGACCTTGGCCGGGCGGTGCAGGGTGACGAGTTCTGCCGCCGGCCGATGTCTCCCGCGCTGCAGACGAATTTCCCGGGCCTTGAGACAGGAAAGGACAGGATAGAGGCCCGCCATGAGGGCAATCAGGACACCGAGTTCGCCTTCCCTGTAACTCTGTCGACCCAGATAACACTTGAAAAAGCGGCGGACCCCGCGGAACAGGTTATCGCCAAGCCCCAGCCTGTTGCCGCTATCTGCCAGGTCCATCGCACGCAGGTCGGCGTCACGCTCCAGGCGTGAACCGCTCCACCGGCGGGCTCTGGCCTGCTCCTGGGCATAGCCTGGCTGATAGGGGCCAGATCGAGGACCAGACCCAGTATTACGCTTCAACTCGCGACTGATGCTCGATGGCGAGCGATCCAGAGCTGCAGCGATTTTCCGGTTCGATTGCCCGCCTTCGCGAAGGCGGGCAATCGCACATCTCTCTTCCAAACTGAGCTGGCCGTAGCCGTTTCCCATCCCAACACCGCCATAACAAGGTGTTGCACTTCGTTTGAGAACTCAGGGTATACAGTTTCATTCATTGTGGCGGCCGGAAAGGCAGCTCTTCGGGCCTCCCGGAGCGGCCGCGCCTTACGAGCTGGACCCCGGCCTCCGCCGGGGTGACCGGTGAGGTGGGATCAGGCCTCAATCCGGATACGTCCGGCACCGGCCTCCAGGCATCCCACCACCCGGGCATTGGCGAAGCCGCCAGCCCTGACCAGGGCCAGCACCTCATCGGCCTTGTCCGGCGAGACGGAAATCAGCAGGCCGCCGCTGGTCTGGGGGTCGCAGAGCAGGTCGCGCTGCCAGTCGGGCAGGGCCTCGGCTCCATCCACCGCCCCGCCATAGCTGGCCCAGTTCCGCACCGAAGCTCCGGTCCGCACCCCGGCCCTGGCCAGGGCCTCAACATCGGGCAGGACCGCGGGAGCCTGTGCCGAAATGACCGCCGTCAGACCAGAGCCCCGGGCAATTTCAAGGCCATGGCCCAGCAGGCCGAACCCGGTCACATCGGTCATGGCATGGACGCCCGCCATACTGCCAAGCGCCTGTCCCACCAGATTCAGCTGCGTCGTCGAGGCGATCAGGGCATCATAGCCAGCGGTCGAGATCTTTTCCTGCTTGAAGGCGGCGCTGAGGATTCCCACCCCAAGCGGCTTGGTCAGGATCAGCACATCTCCGGCCCTGGCACCTGTGTTTTTCAGCACCCGGTCGGGATGGACCAGGCCCAGGGCCACAAGACCGTAGATCGGCTCGACACTGTCGATGGAATGGCCCCCGGCCACCGGGATCCCGGCTGCGGCGCAGACCGAGGCCCCCCCGGCCAGGATCTGGCCGATGGTTTCGGGAGACAGCTTGTCTATGGGCATGCCGACAATGGCCAGTGCCATGATCGGGGTTCCGCCCATGGCATAGATGTCCGACAGGGCGTTGGTGGCTGCGATCCGTCCGAAGTCGAAGGGATCGTCGACCACCGGCATAAAGAAGTCGGTGGTGGCCACCAGGGCCTGGGTGTCGTTCAGCTTCCAGACCGCTGCGTCGTCCGAGCTCTCCGTTCCCACCAGCAGGTTCGGAAAGCTCGCCGTCGCCGGCATTTTCGACAGGATCTCCTGCAGGACGGCCGGGGCGATCTTGCAGCCGCAGCCGCCGCCGTGGGCGAGGGAGGTCAGGCGCACGGTCTCAGGCATCCGGGTATCCTTGTCATGACGTCTCCGCCTCATAGCCCGGTTCATCAATCTGACGCCAGCCGCTCGCATGCCCCCGCCGCCCCGTGCTAGCAAATCAACATGGCCATCCAGACCTCCTCTGCCGTCGATGCCGCCGCCCTGGCGAAATACGACGCCATTATCGACGTCCGCAGCCCCGGAGAGTTTGCCGAGGACCACCTGCCGGGGGCGGAAAACCTGCCGGTCCTCGACAATGAGGAACGGGCAGAGGTCGGGACCATCTATGTCCAGCAGTCGCGCTTCCTGGCACGGCGGATCGGTGCGGCGCATGTGGCCCGCAATATCGCCCGCCACCTCGAAGGTGCCCTGACCGATCGCCCCTCAGGGTTCAAACCCCTGATCTATTGCTGGCGGGGCGGGCAGAGGTCCACGGCCATGGCCACCATACTCGACCAGGTCGGATGGCCGGTGACCCTGCTGACCGGCGGCTACAAGACCTATCGCCGGTTGGTACAGACAAGGCTCTATGACGAGGCCCCGACCCTTCAGGTCATCCTGTTGGATGGCCACACGGGCTCGGCCAAGACGGACATCCTCAATCGACTGGCAGGTCATGGGGTCCAGACCCTGGATCTGGAGGGGCTCGCCCATCATCGCGGCTCCCTGTTCGGCGCCATGGCCGGTAAGCCCCAGCCCAGTCAGAAGATGTTCGAGAGCCGTCTCCTGGCGGCGATCGACGGGCTGGATCCCGCCCGGCCGGTGGTGGTCGAGGCTGAGTCCAGCAAGATTGGCCAGATCATGACGCCGCCCCTGCTGTGGAAGTCCATGCAGGTCGCCCCGCGCATAGAAGTCCGCGCACCCCGGGCAGCACGTGCCCGATATCTGGTGACCGCCTATCGCGATATCATCGAGGATCGTCAGGCCCTGGACGCCGCCTTCGTCCGCCTGCCCGTCTATCCCGGCCAGAAGCGTCTCACCGACTGGCGCGCCCTGGCCGACGAAGGTGCCTTTGAGGACCTGGCCGAAGCCCTGATGGAACACCACTACGACCCGGCCTATGACCGCTCGGCCCGCAAGGACGAACGGCCCCTGGTCGGTGTGGTGGACCTGGAGGGGATGACGGCGGCCGGGCTGGAGTCTGCGGCGGGGGCGGTTGCGGGACTGGTCGGGTCTAGAGGCGCGTCAATTTGATTCCGGACGCGAAAAATACAACACTCTGAAAGACTTAGTGGAAGACGGCGGCTTCGGGGCGTTGGCCGTGTCCAAGTCGGCTGGAATTTCCCTCTGGTGGCGCGCTGTCCTTTCGTTCGGGGACGGGCTCGCGCCTGTTTGCCACTTTGCCCGGTGCGGAAACGCTTTTGATGAAGTTCGAGATTTCGACCCGATTTGATTCAAATGGATAGTTGTGGATCAGCAACATCGCCAATACCTGGTTTCGAAGGTCACTTTCCTGATTGCGAATGGCGACGTCAAGATTGGCCCACTCCAGCAGGAGTGGCATTATTCGGGGAAGATCTGTTGCATTGCAGCGGATCATTTTCAGGATTTGATCACTCAATTCCTTGTATTTCGATGCCATACTGATCGACTTCAAAGGTTTCGAGCTTATATCATGTGCGACGTATGCACATGTAGTGGCCATTGCAATTATGAGGATTGCAGAAATCAGGCTGAACATTATGATAAAATGCCCTCCTTGGAGGTGTTTACATTAATGAAACCTGCCAATCAATTCCTTGAGAAGCGATTGAAGAGTCGAAGAACTGTGTCGTTTCGATCCATGCCTGGCAAAATACACGCATAGGGTGATTTGCATGGCTTGCAAATGGTGTGGGCGCGGAATTGCCGCGGGGGCGATTGCGCTGCGGGCCGTAAGGTCTGATCGTTCGGGGCCTGTCAGCGACGCAATCATAAATCGTCAATATGATTTTCATAGTTACATACTATGTTTGAGTCCTTCATGACCGAACCTGTGGAAGGGCGGGGGGCGATCGAATGTCCGACCAGTACGAAGACCAATCCCTCTGCCCCATCGTCCATTCGACCGGACTGGTGGGAGACCGCTGGTCCATCCTCATCGTCCGGGAACTCCTCATGGGGCAGGGTCGGTTTCAGGACCTGCAGGCCCAGACCGGTGCCACGAGCCAGATGCTTTCTGCCCGGCTGAAGCGCCTGGAAGCTGACGGCATTGTTGAGCGCCAGACCTATTCTGAGAAACCCCTACGATACGAATATCGGCTTACGGCAAAGGGCCTTCATCTGATGCCGGTGATCCTCGCCTTGCGGACCTGGGGCGAGCGCTGGGTCAAGCCCGAGGGCGCGCCAGCGGCCGTCCGGATGTTCCACAGGGTCTGCGGGTCCGAGCTTGAGCTCGACGGAAACTGTCCGGTCTGCCGACGTCTGGCACCCTGGACGGAAATGGCCGGTCGACCCGACGAAGCCTGGCTCACCGAGCGGAAGACCCGGGCCGAGACCTTTACCGAAAACCTCAAGAAAGCCGCCTGTGGCGCCAGGGAGTCTGACCAATGAGCATCCTCAATCACCCCGCGGGCATTCTCATCGAAGCCGAAGACTTCGAGAATCATGGCGGCTGGGTCCTGGACTCC
>CAIYSH010000456.1 GCA_903928755.1 uncultured Alphaproteobacteria bacterium
CCAGGTCTGGGAATGATTGAGATCGGCCCACTGGTCGACAGGCACACCCATGGGCAGCTGGACATAGGGGGAGAAGGCGTCCTGGCCCCGGGCCAGCTCCTGCAGGAGTTCCTCCCGAATGTCTTCGAAGCAGGCCTCGACCTCGGCAAGCCAGGGAAACAGACTGTCGTCATAGAACTCTATGGCCGGCAGCCCCGGAAAGTGGAAGTCCGAGGGCTGCTGCTGGTAGACCCGGGACTTGCCGGTGATCACGTTGACGAAGTGGTCGAAGCGCTTGCGTTCCTGTGCGGAGGTGGCTGGCGACCTGGCCTCCACCCGCTCCCACATGGCTGAGGTGAAGTCGTCCATATACCTGGAATAGACCGCCTGGGCCCGGGCCAGGGCGGTGCGGGTGGGCGCATCCAGCTCGGCCTCTGGCGGCGCGAAGACCAGGGCGACCGCATAGGTCCGTCCGGCATTGGGCAGATCGCCCTGGCTGTCGAGGATGGAACCCTTCATCAGCAGGCCGTGGAAAGAGCGGGGCTCGACATCCAGGGCGTGATTGATCGCATCCAGGGCCGCGTCTGCCTGGCCATTGCGGCGCAGGAGTGCAGCATAGTTCAGCCAGGTCCCAAGATTTTTCGGGTCGAATTCCAGGGCGCGCCGGAGGATGTCCAAGGCCCGTCCCGGATCACTGGCCGCAATGGCCCGCAGGGCAGGGGTATTGAGGTCAGATGGCGTAGGGGCGGCAGAGTCCGACATGTCTTTCCGTTCCAAGCGCCTGGATCAAGCCAGAAGTCTGATCATTTCCGGGAAGTTCCGGCCACCCATTTCCAACCCGGTTCACCGCAATCGCTGCACCTTGAAGCCTGGCTTGCCCTCCAGGGACAGGAAAAATCCGCCCACGGCCCCCTTGGTGATGACCGCCTTCATGCCCTTGCGCGGGCGGGGGAATATGTCCCCGCCATCGAACTGTCGCCAGACCGCCCCGTCCTCGAAGACGAACTGGAGATGGCCATCCTCGCCAGTCTGTGGATGATCAAGGACGAGCTCGATCCGGGTGTCGATCTCTTCGGTCTTTGCGCCAGCGCTGAAAATCGCAAAGCTGGGCAGGGTGAGGCCGAAGGACTGGCGCTTGATGTTGCGGATCTGTTCGCGGTCAACAACGACAACCTCACCCAGGGTCGTGGCGGTTTCGAACCGGGTTGCCGCAGCATCATAGCAGGCCAGCCGCTCGGCGGGGTCGGGCCTGGTCCGGCAGTCCAGCAGGTTCCTGAGCACGGCGGCCTTGTCCGGAGTAACCTCCTTGGCGGCGCTGACCGCCGGACCTGCAAATGCGAACGTCATGAGCAGGATCGGCAGTCCGCCGCGAGCCCAGGTTCTCATGTTCGGGTTTCCCGACTGGATTTGACGTTTCATCATTGCGACCCTGTGGCGACTTAATGGACAGTCTGAGGTGCCAGAACTGCGGCACCGCCAACCTGGCCGCGCAGGCGTTCTTCGGCAATCTGGTCAAGCATGCCCTTGGCGCGCGGATCCCCCAGAACCCAGGCGGCAGCGGCCAGAGTGCGGACAGAGGTCGCAGACACACCCAGGGCCTGTTGCAGGGCCTGGAAGGTCGACATCTGGGTCGCCATGGGTTTGAGCCTTACCTCACCCTTCAAATTGGCCAGGGTCTTGGCTTTTTCCACGGCGTCATAAAATCCGCCGACCTGGTCGACCAGACCCAACTGCTTTGCCTGCTCGCCAGTCCAGACCCGACCCTTGGCGATCTCGCGGACCCGGGTCTCGGGCAGCTTGCGACCCTGGGCAACCCGGGTGACGAAATTGCTGTAGATCTGATCCATCCAGGCGGCGAAGGCGGCGCGTTCCCGGGGTGTGAATTCCCGGCTCATGCCAAAAGCTCCGGCATAGGAAGATCCGACGCCGATTTGCCGGATGTCGATGCCAAAGCGGGCCAGGGCCTCACCCAGGGCGAACTTGCCGCCAAACACGCCGATCGATCCCGTCAGTGTGCTGGGTTGGGCGACGATGGCCGAGGCCTGGGAACTGATCCAGTAGCCACCCGAGGCCGCATAGGTGCCCATGGAGACCACCACAGGCTTGCCGACGGCCTTGGCCGTTCTCACAGCGGCCAGGATCTGTTCCGAGGCCGTATCCGATCCGCCCGGCGAGTTCACCCGCATGACAATGGCCTTCACATCCTGGTCTTCTATGGCGTTATAAAGCGCCCGGGCCATGGTGTCGGAATAGATGGTCGACCCGCCGGCAAAGGGATTGCCCGATGTGCCACCGTTTCCGGTAACGATGGGCCCTTCGGCTTCGACGACGGCAATGGCCGGGCCGATGCCGGTGTCAATCTCCCGCGCGCTTCGGGCATAGTCCTGGAAGTCATACAGTTCAGCCTCGGTGCCGGCCTTGGCCAGTATGGCTTCCTCGGCATCCTTGACCTGGCCGACCTTGTCAATGAGGTGAAGTCTGGCGGCTTCCTCGGCGAGGTAGGGACCGGCTTCCAGGGCCCTGGTCATGGCCTCGGGGGACTGCTTGCGGTTGGCTGCAGCAGCAGAGGTTGCGGTAGCATAGATCGAGTTCATCCAGCCCAGTTCGGCTTCCCTGTGGGCGTCGGTGTAATTGTCGTGAAGGTAGGTGTTCACGGCATTCTTGAACTCATAACGCTGTTCGTAATCGGCCTTGACGCCATACCTGTCGAAAAGGCGCTTGAGGAAGATGTCTTCATTGGCCAGTCCCGTGACCTGGAAGGACGCGCCGGGTTGCATCCAGAATTCATCGGCAGAGGTTCCGACCGCATAGGTCGATGTGACCATACCCGACGGATAGAGCCCCTGGCTGTGGGCCAGGACCGGCTTTCCTGTAGCCCTGAAGTGTTTGATGGCCCCGCGGATCTCATCGGCTGCAGCAGGCTCCATGCCGCCTTCCGGCAGGCGGATCAGCAGGGCCTTGACCCTGTCGTCAGTCTCGGCGTGTCGTAGGGTCGAGATGACCGTCATCACCGACAGGGACCCTCCCCGCAGGGCCGCGAGGGGATTACCGGAGTCCTGGTCGGTCAGGTTCTCCCTCAGGTCCAGATTGAGGACCGTCTGATCGGGTGCGACTTCGCCACCTGATGAGCTGACAGCCATGCCGATCAGCACGGCAGGGACGCCGACAAGGAAGATCAGGAGGCCGACGAGGACGCCTGCGGCGGTGATCAGGAACTGCTTCATTTGACATCCGGGAACGAGACAATCCGTTCTAGCCTGTTTTGCGGGGCTCTGCACAGTTCCGCGATGCGGTCTCAGGCGCTCAAATCAAGGCGGCAAGGTCTTTCTGGATGGCCGCCAGGACGGCTGGCCAGTCGCCGGGCTGCGGCTGGCGGTATATCCGCATGGAAGGATACCAGGCGCTGGAGGCACCGGAC
>CAIYSH010000457.1 GCA_903928755.1 uncultured Alphaproteobacteria bacterium
GCTTTGATGCCCTGGTGGCCAATACCGAGGACATTGCCGAATGGGTGGTGGGCCAGGGCTGGCCGGTGTCGAGGGTCCGCTACATCCCCAACTTCGCTGCCGCCCCGCCAGAGGCCGAACCGGTGGACCGCATGAGCCTGCGGACCCCTGATGGGGTCCCCCTGCTGCTGGCCATGGGGCGCCTGCACGAGGCCAAGGCCCACGACGTGGCCCTTCAGGCCCTGACCCGGATCCCCGATGCCCATCTGTGGATTGCCGGTGTCGGCCCGCTGGAGGCCAAGCTGAAGGCCATGGCCGAGGCCCTGGGTGTGCAGAAGCGGGTCCGGTTCCTGGGCTGGCGGACTGATGCCTCGGCCCTCTACCGCACGGCCGATGTCTGTATCTTCCCCTCGCGCTATGAACCCCTGGGCAATGTGGTCATCCAGGCCTGGGCCCACGGCCTGCCTGTCGTGGCTGCGGCAAGCCAGGGTCCGGCCGCCTTGATCCGCGATGGCGAGGACGGCCTGCTGGTGCCGGTGGATGACGCTGACGCCCTGGCTGACGCCGTGCAGCAGGTGCTGGATGACACCGGCCTGCGCCGCAAGCTGGCCTCAAGAGGCGTCCTGCGGGTTGCCCTTGAATTTTCCGAGGGTGCCGTGGTCCATCAATGGCGCAACCTTTTTACTGACCTCGGCGTCCTCTGATGTGCGGCATAGCCGGGGTGCTGCACGGGTCGGTCTCGGCCCGCGCCCTGATCAACAGCCTGCAGCACAGGGGGCCGGACGGGATCCGGGTCGAGGACCTTGCCGACGCATCCCTTGCCCATGCCCGGTTATCGATCATTGACCTGGAGGGCGGCTGGCAGCCCCTGCACGCCGCCGGGGGCACGGTCGTTGGCAATGGCGAAATCTATAACTATCTCGAACTGAGCGACCAGTTTGCCCTGTCTGGGGCCCTGACCACCGGGTCGGATTTCGAACCCCTGCTCCACCTCTATGCCCAGGAAGGCCCCGCCGCCTTTGACCGGCTGCGGGGCATGTATGCCTTCTGCCTGATCGGGGCCGATGGCCGGACCTGGCTGGTGCGTGACCCCTTCGGCATCAAGCCGCTCTATGTCCTCCAGAAGGACGGGGCCGTGCTGTTCGCCTCCGAGCCGCGGGCCTTTCTGGAGGCCGGACTGGTCAAGGCCAGCGCCTCCGAACCGGCCGTGCAGGAATTGCTGGCCTTCAACTACACCCTGGGCGAAGGCCTGGTCTTCGAAGGTATCCAGCGGCTTGCGCCCGGCGCGATCGTCGAGGTGGTGGAGGGCAGGCTGGTGCCCCATGGCCGACGCCCGGCCCTGCCCGCCCAGCCACCCCGCCGTGAAACCGACGCGACCGCCCTGGTCAGGCGCCTGGACACCGTGCTGGAAGACAGCGTCCGGGTACATCAGAGATCTGATGTGCCCTATGGCCTCTTCCTGTCTGGCGGGATCGACTCCGCCGCCATGGCCACCCTGATGAGCCGGCTGAACGCCGGGCCGGTGACCGCCTTTACCTGTGGCTTTGATGCGCCGGGAGCCCGGGACGAAAGGTCCAAGGCCGAGCGGGTGGCCAGGGCCCTCAATCTGGACTGGCGGGAGATCCTGTTCACCGAGGCTGATTTCTGGGAGGTCCTGCCCAGGGTGGCCTGGGCCATGGACGACCCCACTGCCGACTATGCCACCCTGCCGACCTTCAAGCTGGCCCGGGCCGCCCGGGGCACACTGACCGTCGTCCTGACCGGCGAAGGGAGTGACGAACTGTTCGGCGGCTATGGCCGGTATCGTCGGGCCCTGAGGCCCCGCTGGCTGGGCGGTCGCTCAACGGAACCCAGGGCGGGCGATGCCGGGGCTGTAGCCCGCTGGACAGCGCAGGCCCAGGCGCCTGGAGGTCTGTCCCGGCTCCAGCAGGCCCAGTGGGCAGATGTGGCCACCTGGCTGCCCGATGACCTGCTGCTCAAGCTGGACCGCTGCCTGATGGCCAACGGCCTGGAGGGGCGCACTCCCTTTCTTGACCCCGAGGTCGCCGCCTTCGCCTTTACCCTGCCCGACCGCTTCAAGGTGCGCGGACGCTATGGCAAGTGGCTGGTCAGGACCTGGCTGGAAGAAACCTGCCCAGCGGCAGATCCCTGGGCGCGCAAGCAGGGTTTCACCGTGCCCGTCGACGCCTGGATCGCCCCGCGGGCCCCGGACATTGTCAGCCGGATCGCCAGACTTGACGCCATCGCCGCCGTGCGGACCCCGGAGGCCGTGGCCAGAGCCTTTGCTGCCGGTCAGGGCTGGCCCCTGCTGTTCTATGCCGTCTGGTCGCAGATCCACCTGGAGGGTGCCGATCCCGTGGACGCTTTAGCGACCTGCGTCGGGCGCCTTTAGGTCCAGCCGGGCACAGACCTCCTCGCCAATGGCCAGGGAACTGGTCAGGCCGGGGCTCTCGATCCCGAACAGGGTGACCAGACCGTCCAGCCCGTGGGCCTCAGGGCCATCAATCCTGAAATCCGGCTGGGGCTCTCCGGGGCCGTGCAGCTTGGGCCGGATGCCGGCATAGTCGGGGTTGAGCGCGCCGTCGGGCAGGCCCGGCCAGAATTTGCGGACATAGGTATAGAACTCACCGGCCCGGGCGGGATCGACGCTGTAGTCCAGCTCATCCACATAGGCCAGATCGGGTCCGAAGACCGCCTGCCCGCCAAGATCCCGCCGATAGTGTGTGCCCAGGGCACCGGGAATGGGCGGGGGATAGATCAGCCGGGCAAAGGGGGCCCGTCCTGCCAGCCGGAAATAGACCCCCTTGCCATAGTGCAGGGGCGGAAGGCTTGCCAAAGGGAAGCCTTCGAGGGTCGCGGCCACGGCCTGGGCAGACAGCCCGGGTGCCGTCACCAGCAGGCGCGCATCGATCGTGGTCGGGTCTTCGCCGCCGGCCCTGACCCGCCAGCCACCGCCCGGCAGGGGACTGGCACCCATGAAGGGGGTCGACGTCACCACGGCCCCGCCACCGGCCTCGATTTCCCCCTGCAGGGCCAGCATATAGCCATGACTGTCGAAGACCCCGCTCTCCGGCGAGACCAGGGCCGCCTTGCAGGCCAGCTCCGGCTCCAGGGCCAGGGCCTGGGCGCCAGACAGGTGCGCCATGCCCTCGACATCATTGGCCTGGGCCTGGGCGAGTATGCCGTCCAGGCGGGCGACCTCTTCGTCACTGGTCGCCACCACCAGCTTTCCGCACCGGTCATAGGCAACCTTGTGACTGTCCAGGAAGCCATAGAGGGCCCGCCTGCCCTGGACACAGAGCCGGGCCTTGAGTGACCCGGTCGGATAATAGAGACCGCCATGCACCACTTCGGAGTTCCGGGCCGAAACCCCCTCGCCGATGATCGGGCCGGCCTCCAGCACGGCCACAGTCAGGCCCCGTCGCTTCAGGGCATAGCCACAGGCCAGGCCCACGGCACCGGCCCCCACCACAACAGCCTCAAAATCGAATGCGCTCATGCCCCCGAACTAACCCAAGCCGGGGCGTATGCAAATCTGGAGGGGCGGACTAGGGTCAGACCTGACGATTTTGCCTTGGGGAGGGACATTCATGCGACACTTGGCAGGACTTGTGGCGGCGGTCGCCTTGATCGGCACCAGCGCTTTCGCAGCGCCCCCGACCCTCTCCCAGACGCCGCTATCCTGGTCACCGGAACAGCAGGCCTGGGGATACCGGCACATGGAGGATGCCTTCCCGGTCAAGGTCGCCGCGCGGGGCGACCATGTCCGCGCCCTGCCCCGGGCCAGTCGGCAGATCGATCCGAAATGGACCCGGGATGGACAACCCCAGTCGATCTCCAGCTATATGACCGCGCACCATACCTCCGGCCTGATGGTCCTGAAGGACGGCAAGGTGGTTCTGGAACGCTATGGCCTGGGCCGCAAGCCCGACGAACGCTGGACCAGTTTTTCCGTCGCCAAGTCCATCACCTCGACCCTGGTCGGTGCCGCCATCGCAGACGGCAAGATCCGGAGCCTGGACGACAGGGTCAGCACCTATCTGCCGGACCTCAAGGGCAGCGCCTATGATGATGTCACCATCCGCCAGTTGATCACCATGACTTCGGGGGTGAAATGGAATGAGGACTATGGCGACCCGAATTCCGATGTGGCCCGGATAGGCCTGTTCACGGCTGAGCCCGGGATCAATCCGACTCTGGCCTATATGCGCAAGCTGCCCCGTGCCCATCCGCCGGGAAGCAAATTTGTCTATGACACCGGCGAGACCGACCTGACCGGGATCCTGGTCTCGACGGCGGTCGGTAAACCCCTGTCGGAATATCTGTCCGAAAAGGTCTGGAAGCCCTTCGGCATGGAGCAGGACGCCCTGTGGATGACCGATCAGGGGGGACATGAACGGGGTGGATGCTGCCTGTCCATGACCCTGCGGGACTATGCGCGGATTGGTCAGTTCCTGCTTGAAGATGGCATGGTCGACGGTCAGGCCATCCTGCCCAGGGGCTGGGTAGCGGACGCTTCCACCTATCACGTCAAGTTCGGATCCGAGGTCGAGCCGCCGGAACTGGGTTATGGCTATTTCTTCTGGCTGATGCCGGGCGGCTATGCAGCTGAGGGGATTTTCGGCCAGCAGATCTTCATCTTCCCCAGAGATCGCGTGGTCATCGCCGTAAACTCTGCCTGGGCAGAGGCCGACAACGACAAGGACTGGACCGCCCAGCACGCCATGGCGGAGGCTGTACGCAAGGCCCTCAGGTGACCGGAACGAACTTCGTCTACTTCCACGGACAGCCCGGATCGCCACGGGAACTGGACCTTGCCGCGCAGCGGCCTGACCCTGCCAACCTGTTCGCACCGGACCGGAGGTGTGACCACACGGCGCTGGGCTTTGACGCCTACATGGATCATCTGACCGATGAAATCCTGGCGAAATTTCCTTCAGGGCCCCTGCGGATGGTGGGTTTTTCCATGGGAGCCTTCATCGCCATGGACGTTTCGTCCCGCCTGTCGGCCCGTGCCCTTGGACGGGACGTCGGTCTGGACCTGATCTCGCCACCGGCACCGCTCGATACGGGACACTATCTTCCACATATGGCCGGTGGCGCGGTCTTCAACCTCGCCGCAAACGCGCCCTGGGCCTTCAACATCATGACCCGCCTTCAGGGGCGGCTGGCCGTCTCTGCGCCGCACCTGCTCTATGTCCTGCTGTTCAGCTCGGCCGCCGGGGCGGATCGCGACCTGGCGTCTGATGAGGCCTTCAAGGCACGCCTGCAGGATCTGCTGGCCGGGAGCCTTCAGAACGGCGCAAGGGGCTATCGACGGGAAATCCTGGCTTATGTCAGGGCAGGTGCCGATCAGCTTGCCAGGGTGACGGCCCCGGTGACCCTGTGGCAAGGCAGCGCCGACAACTGGACCCCACCGGCCATGGCCGAGGCCCTGGCGGCGCACCTGCCGAACCTCAGTGCTTTCAGACGCTTTCCGGGCCTGTCGCACTATTCGACGCTGAAGGCCGCGTTACTGGAGATCTTTCGTCCCTAGACCCGAGATCTGTCCCTGGATCTGGATTGTGGTCATCCCCGGACAGGACACTGGGCTGCAGGTACCGATGCCGTCCTGGGCAATGAGGGTGTCGCGTTATTCCTGCATCTGGCCGGCGACGGACGACAGTCTTGGAACCTTGGGCTCGACGCCCCCTTCCAAGGACCGAGGCCCGATCTGTCGGGTCGGGGCAGCAGCCCTGAATTCCTGCTCAAACGGCTCCAGGCTGAACTGGAATTCCTGGAGGATTTCGACAATCTCGTCGGTATTGGCAATGACATCCATGTTTTTAGGGAACCGGTACTGCCAGTAGCTCACAATGTGCGAAAGGACACCGATGCGCTCTCCAAGCATCAGGAACATGCTGGGCGCATTGAGCAGGAAATCACGGAATGCGTTGGGCCTGTCCTTCAGCGTCAGGTCCCGATAGGCATCGTCATAGACCTGCAGGGCTCCCTGGACCTCCAGCCGGCGCAGGTGGATATTCTTGATCAAATGGACCTTTGTGGCCTCGATCAGCCTGGCATGTTCACTGTGGGCAAACCCAGATGACTTGAGAAGCTCGATCTCTTCAACAACTTCGACCAGCCGTGGGATGAGATCATCCAGCGCCCACTTGTAATAGAGAAAGCCCTTCCAGCTGAAGATGCCTTCCCGATAGTTTTCCTTGCTCAGCCGCATGACATTACGGAGGGGTTCAAGGCGCTCATCGACGGCTGGTGACAGGATCAGGCCTGCCATTTTGTGCTTGCTGGCCGTGGAGGTCTGACCGGGAAAAGCCAGTTCAATCAGCGCCTGGATCTGGAGGCCGACATAGGCCTGCATGCGCTGCAGATCAGCGTCGGAAATCCCGAAATAGTCTGGCGCGACCGTATAGCCACGCCGCTTCAGATGTTCCTTCAGAAGGAAGGGATCCATCGAGGGCAGATCATTGATTTCAAGAAGCAGGATCCTGTCACGGTCCATGGACGCCTGGTCCTGGGTCAGGTCTTCGAGGAGGGCCGTCCAGCCCCTTTGACCGACGAAGAAGGACTGTCCACCCAGCCTGAGGTCGCTGCGTTCGAAGGGAAGAATGACCTTGGTTGCCACGGCAGGTGGATAGTCGAACACATACCTTTCGTCCTGCCGCACCCTGTGCTTCAGGATGATGCTCTCGTTCAGGATGGGATTGGTGAAGAACGGCTGGTCGGCATAGTCTGCGTCAAACACGCTGCGGGCTTCTGCGACAGCCAGCAGATTCAGCACGCGACTGGTCGACGCTGTTCGCTTCAAGGCGTCGAGATTGCGGACCGAGCGGTCACCGACCTTGGTCCTTATATTTCGCCTAGCTGCAACCACCAAAAGCCTCACTGCGGACTGAACAGCCCGAAAGCAACCGATCCGTTCTGCCACCTAAATGATTTAAAAAGTGCGATTGAGGGTTTCCGGTTCCCGGATGGCCGTCGAAAGACTTCGTCGCGCCTGCACTCAAGGGCCTCAGACTTCCGCAGATAAGGCGGAAAAACGCGCATCAGGCCAATAAGTCCCGGGCCGACCTGGGTAAAATCTGGCGCACAAACCCATCATCTGGGACGATCAGGGCAAGTTCCTTGCTTTTACATCGGTAAATGTCCTTGCAAGATCATCCGGGGATGGCGCAATTGATCGCAGGATGCATGCCCTGAATGCCCCAGCTCCGGCACGATTGACGCCAGGTTATCCCGATTTCGCGAGTAAAACATGTCTGAGCCCCTGGATGCTGTCGATGCCAAGATCCTGGATTTCATCCAGCATGATGCGGCTCTCAGTGTTGCAGAGATCGCCGAACGGGTCGGCCTGTCCTCGAGCCCCTGCTGGCGGCGCATCAAGCGCCTGGAAGACTCCGGCGTCATCCAGCGCCGGGTGACCATACTGGATCGAGACAAGCTGGGCCTCGGCTTCGAAGTCTATTGCTCGGTCAAACTTTCCTTGCCGTCCAAGGACAATCTGGATGCCTTTGAGGCTGCAATCGCCCGTTTGCCTGAAGTGGTGCAGTGCGCCACGGTCACAGGTGCTGCCGACTATGAACTGCGGATTGTCACGCGCGACATGCACGCTTTTGACACCTTCCTCCGCGAACGCATTCTGGGTCTGGGCCTTGTTTCGAATATCGAAAGCCGGATTGTCATCCGCTCGGTCAAGAATACCACAGCCGCACCCCTGGGCCTGATCAGTGCCTTTGTGGACACCCGAGACTGAGCCCGCGACAATCAGGGTACCGGAAGGGCTAGACCTTCAAGGCCCTGCGGGTCTGGTTCCAGTACTGAAGGCCGGTCACCAGGGTGATCAGGGCCGCAATCCAGAGGCTGCCGTGCGCGACGACAGCCATCACATCGTGCCAGGGGTTGAGCGCACCCTCAGCCACGCTTGCCGCAAGGCACAGTTCAGCCCCAAGGGCCAGGAGCTGGAGGGTGGTCTTCCACTTGGCCAGAAGGGTGACCGGCAGCTTGATGCCCTTGCCCGCGCCCACTTCCCGCAGGGCGCTGACCGTGAATTCGCGGAAAAGGATCAGACCGGAAGGCAGGACCACCATGGGCTGCGGACCCAGGGCCAGCAGGCCCAGGATCGCGCCACAGACCAGAACCTTGTCTCCGATCGGATCGAGAATGGCCCCCCAGACCGTTACCGCGTCCAGCTTGCGCGCCAGCCAGCCGTCGAAAAAGTCTGTGACCGCTGCAACGACAAAGGCCCAGAAGGCAAAGTCCAGCAGGGATTGGCGGGTGTCCTGCGCCACGGTCAGGGCGGGAATGCCCCCACCGGCTGCGGCAAGGGCGAGGAACATGAACAGGGTCAGGACCAGACGCCCTGCAGAAAGGAGATTCGGAATGGCCTTCATGAGCCGAACCTACCCCTTCCGGAAGAAGGCGTGAATGCGTTCTGCGAGGGCGCTGCTGACGCCATCAACCTTGGCCAGATCGTCGACGGCCGCGCGCGATACGCCGCGGGCCGATCCGAAGGCGTGCAGCAAGGCGCGCTTACGTCCCGGCCCCACGCCCTCGATCTCGTCCAGCGGGTTCTTGAGCATGTCGGCGGCACGTTTGATCCTGTGCGTACCGATGGCGAACCTGTGGGCCTCGTCCCGTAACCTCTGCAGATAATAGAGCACCGGGCTCTTGGGTTCGAGCATGAAGGGGGGTTTGTCGGGCAGGAAGAAGCGCTCAAGCCCCGCGTCGCGGTCCGGGCCTTTGGCAACGCCTACAATGGCGATGTCGTCTATGCCCAGTTCCTCGAAAATTTCGAGGGATGCCGCCAGCTGGCCGGCACCGCCGTCGATCAGGACCAGGTCGGGACGCGCGCGGCTGTCGCCGGACTCTTCCTCCTTGACCAGTCGGGCAAACCGTCGGCGGAAGACCTCCTTCATCATGCCATAGTCGTCGCCAGGGGTCAGGTCCGTCCCCTTGATGTTGAATTTCCGGTACTGACTCTTCAGAAACCCGTCCCGACCGGCGACGATCATGCCCCCGACGGCATTGGTCCCCATGATGTGGCTGTTGTCATAGACCTCGATCCGCTCAGGATCGGCGTCCAGGCCGAAGGCCTGTGCCACGCCCGCCAGCAGCCTGGACTGTGCCGAACTCTCCGACATCTTGCGGCCCAGGGCTTCCCTGGCATTGGTCAGGGCATCGTCGACCAGCTGGCGTTTCTCCCCGCGCTGCGGCCTGGAAATCTCGACCTTGCAGCCCGCCTTCAACCCGAAGGCCTCAGTCAGAAGATCTGACTCGGCCGGTTCGACACTGGTCAGGATCAGTTTGGGAATGGGCTTGTCGTCATAGAACTGACCCAGAAAGGCCGCCATGACCTCGGCATCGTCATCGCTCTTGTCCACCCGGGGGAAGTAGGCGCGGTTGCCCCAGTTCTGACCGGCCCGGAAGAAAAAGACCTGCATGCAGGCCTGACCGCCTTCGGCATGCAGGGCTAAGACATCGGCCTCTTCCAGGGATTCCGGATTGATCTGGGTCTCCTGCGAGACCGAGGCCAGCGCCCGGATGCGGTCGCGCAGACGGGCGGCCAGCTCGAACTCCATGTCGTCCGAGGCCGCCTGCATCTGGGATGACAGGCTGGCCAGCACGGCCCGGCTTCGGCCTCTCAGGAAATCTTCGGCCTGATCCACCAGACCGGCATAATCCTCCAGACTGATCAGCCCCGTGCAGGGCGCCGCACAGCGCTTGATCTGATGCAGCATGCAGGGGCGCGTCCGGGCTTCGTAAACACTGTCGGAGCAGGACCGAAGGAGGAAGGCCTTCTGCAGGGTATTGAGGGTCTTGGTCACCGCGTGAGCCGAGGCAAAGGGTCCGAAATAGTCACCCTTGATGGTGTGGGCCCCGCGATGCTTGCGCAGCTGGGCGGCGGGGTGCTCCCGTCGGATGACGATTTCCGGGAAGCTCTTGTCGTCGCGCAGCAGGACGTTGAAACGCGGCTTCATCTGCTTGATCAGATTGATCTCGAGCAGCAGGGCGTCGGTCTCGGTCCGGGTGGTGACAAATTCCATGGACCGGGTCAGGTCCACCATCAAGGCAATGCGCTGGGTGTGGAACCGGCCCTGGGCATACTGGATGACGCGCTTTTTCAGGGACCGGGCCTTGCCCACATAGAGGACCTCGCCGTCCTCGCCCATCATGCGATAGACCCCTGGGGAATCGGGCAGCCTGCGCACCTGATCCTTGATCAGGGCAGCACCTTGCAGGGGTTGATCGGTATTGTCCGAGGCCATGACCTACATATAGGCGAGTCCGCGGCCTTGCAGCCGGGTTTCCTTGGGACTTGGCCAGGGCGCGCCCGGAATACGGGTCCAGAGTGTGGACAGGGGAATTCCCATGGCCGCAAAAACCTCCCCTATACCCGGCCGGATCAGGATCTTTTCAGAGTAAACGGTATTTTAAGTTTCCCGATTTCTGAACGATTCATGTTGATTCTCTAAATCCCTGCTGAACTTCAAGCGGGGCATCACATGAAACAGATTTTGCTGGGAACGGGCGCCGTCATCGCTCTGATGGCGGGACAGGCACAGGCTGCCGGCATTACCGACACGGTCACCCCGCTCATCCTGTCCAGGGCGGCGACTGCGACCAATTATTCGACACCCTGGCTGAACCAGATATCCCTGCCAGCCACGACATCGACAGGGTCCAAAGGGGGCCTGGGCGTCGTGATCGGGATTGTCGATACCGGGATCGTCGCCAGCAATTCAGAAGTCACGGGACGGGTCTCGACCCTGTCCAGCTGTGCCGCAGTCAGTTTCAAGTGCAGCAATGGCGTCATGGATGATCAGGGCCATGGCACGGCGGTTGCGGCCATCGCTGCCGGGGCCTTTACCGGCACAACGGCGCTGATGTCCGGCGTCGCCTCCGGCGTGACCATCGTCTCGGAAAAGGCGTTGAGCGCCTCTGGCATGGGCTATGACAGCGACATCGCCAACGGCATTACCAAGGCCGCTGATGCCGGTGCGACCGTCATCAACCTCAGCCTGACCTACATGCCGACCGCCCGTATTGTCACGGCCATGAACTATGCAGCCAGCAAGGGTGCTGTGCTGGTCTATGCCGGTGGAAACGAAAACACGGCCCTGCTCAGTGGTGCCAATACCACGGGCCTGACCCAGGCAACCCTGTCACGCCTGCTGTTTGCAGGGTCCGTGAACAGCGCCAATGTGAAATCCAGCTTCTCGAATACCCCCGGTGCCGGGACGGCCACTGCAGCCGCCAGTGGCACTGCGGCTGCCAGGACGGTGGCCTATTCGTCTCTCTGGCTGATGGCACCGGGCGAAGGCATTGTTGCGCCTGCGATCAATTACGGGGCCACGGCCCTGGGGGCCTGGTCCGGGACCTCGATGGCCGCCCCCGTTGTGACCGGCGCTGTCGCCCTGCTGCAGAAGACCTGGCCAGCCCTCACGCGAAACGGGACGGCAGCTGCTGTCCTGCTGTCTACGGCAACGGACCTGGGTGCCAAAGGGACGGATGCAACCTACGGCGTCGGCCTGCTCAATCTGACCCGGGCCTTCTCTCC
>CAIYSH010000458.1 GCA_903928755.1 uncultured Alphaproteobacteria bacterium
GAGGCCGAGCTGGATGCGCCCACCCGCACCGCCCTGGCCCGGGCCCAGGCGGTCTATGGCAAGTACATGGACGACTTCACTTCAGCCATGTGGGAGACCGTTGAAGCCAGATCGCCCGCCGCCTCCCGCCAGGAGCGCAAGCGCTTCGACCATTTCGTCAATGTGATCACCGGCAAGGCCAAGGTCTTCCAGTCCCATCCGTCGGACTTCCACTTTCCGGGCCTGCCCTCCATCGAGTTCTATGACGACAGCCTGTTCCCCTGGATGCCTGAGGTCGAGGGCTATTTCGAAGCCATTCTGGATGAGGTCCAGCAGGAGCTGGCCCGGGGCCAGGACGCCTTCTCCCCCTATGTCCAGCTGCCCATGGGTGTGCCTGTCGACCAGTGGGCCGATCTCAATCATTCCCAGACCTGGACAACCCTCTCCCTGAAATCTAGGGGTCAGGTCGTCACGGAAAATGCCGACCGGTTTCCCAAGACGCTGGAGGCCCTCGACCTCCTGCCTCAGCCTTCGGTGCCAAACCGATCTCCCGTGGCGGTCCTGTCGGCCCTGAAGCCCCACACGCGCATTCCACCCCACCACGGGGTCTCCAACACCCGACTGGTCTTCCACCTGCCCCTGATCGTGCCCGACCATTGCGGCTTCCGGGTCGGCTCGGAGACCCGGCCCTGGGTTCCCGGCAAGGCCTGGGTGTTTGATGACACCATCGAGCATGAGGCCTGGAACAACAGCGACCAGCTGCGGGTCATCCTGCTGACCGATGTGCGCAATCCGTTCCTGACCCAGTACGAACACGACCTCTATGGCGAGGTGCTGGCAGCCATTGATGAATTCCACAATGAGGCTGCGGCGTATACACAAACCCTCTGACCCCTAACGCAACCGAGGCCCCCTGTGGATCGCCAGGAACTTTACAACAACATCAACCAGAAGCTGGCTGCCGACGACATTGAAGGCGCGGTGGATCTGGCTGAAGTGGGGTTGGCCCTGGGAGAAACCCATCCCATGCTCCTCAACCTCTGCGCCTACCGCCTCGAGGTCAGGGGAGACTTTGCCGGGTCACTGAAACTGCTGGATCAGGCCCTGCAGATATCGCCGGAGGATGTCACCATTCTGAGCGCCATCGGGCACAACTGGCTGAAGCAGGCAGCACCCCGCAATGCCCTCAGATCCTTCTCGGCCGCCCTGGCCCGGGCCCCGGGCTTTGCACCGGCCCATCATGGCGCCGGTCTGGCCCTGTGGGCCCTTGGGGACATGAAGGAATCCCGGACAGCGCAGGCCCGCGCCGCTGCTCTGGATCCCAACTATCCAGACCCCAGGGGTGCCCTCGCCTTGCTGGCCCTCCATGAGCGGAAACCCGATGAGGCACGGGCACACGCCAATGCCGCCTTGCGCCTCAATCCCCGGGAGCCGGCCGCCTTTCTGACCCTGGCGACCCTTGACCAGGAGGCTGGAGATCACGCGGCGGTCGCCGCCCGCCTGCAGACGGAAATCCGCAATCCCCAGATCGCGCCGCTTCAGAGGGCACCCCTATGCCGGTTGCTGGGAGATGCCCTGGACAGCCTTGGCGAGTTTGACGCCGCCTTCGCCGCCTATCACGAAGGAAACACCATCCAGCGGCTCATGTTCGCGCCGCAACATGGCGGCGATGACCTGGAAAGTGCTGTGGGGCTCTGCGAACGTATTACCCGCGAATTCAAGGCCGAGGCGCATACCTTCCCCACCCCCCATGTCCTTGAGGGGCCAGACGTCAATCATGTCTTCCTGTTGGGCTTTCCTCGCTCTGGCACCACCCTGCTTGAGCAGGTACTGGCCAGTCATCCCGATGTCGTGGCTCTGGAGGAAAAGCCCACCCTAAATGATGACATTACCGCCTTCTTCCTTGAGCAGGACTCCCTCGAAACCCTGCTGAACCTGGATGAGGCGGAAATTGCCAGCCGGGTCGCCGCCTATTGGGAGCGGATTGCAGGATATGGGTTGAGGGTTGAGGGCAAGACCTTTGTCGACAAGCAGCCCTCCATGACCATCTATCTGCCGCTGATCGCCAAACTCTTTCCCCGGGCCAGGATCATTGTCGCCCGCCGGGATCCCCGGGATGTCGTGCTGAGCTGCTATCGCCGCGGCTTCAACATGAACCGGACCATTTATGAGTTCACCGATCTGGAGCGCCTTGCGACCCTCTATGCGGCCACCATGGAGCTGGCGGAGCTGTATTTCGACAAGCTGCCCCTGAAATTCCACGTCCACAGCCATGAGGCCATGATTGCCGACTTCGACGGCCGCATCAGCGCTCTGTGCGACAGCCTCGGCCTCGACTTTGACGAGAACATGCGGAACTTCGTTGAAACGGCAAAGGCCCGGGATATCCGCACGCCGAGCGCCGGTCAGGTTGTCCAGGGACTGAATGCCGGTGGCGTTGGCTACTGGCGCAATTACGAGACCCATCTGGCCCCGGCGTGCGCGATTCTGGAGCCCTGGATACAGCGCTACGGCTATGCCTGACCGATCTCCCACCCACCGATCATACCGGCGAAGACCGTTATCCAGATCCCGGAGCGCGGTGGGTCCGGAAGGGCCTCACCCTGGATGGACGGCAGGCACAAAGCTCCATGACCTGGACCCCGGCCTGCGCCGGGGTGACCGGTAGAGGTTGCAAGGCCACGACCGATCTCCCACCCCCCGGGCATACCGGCGCGCGGCGGGTCCGGAAGGGCCTCACCCCGGATGGACGGCAGGCACAAAGCCCCATGACCTGGACCCCGGCCTGCGCCGGGGTGACCGGTAGAGGTTGCAAGGCCACGACCGATCTCCCACCCCCCGGGCATACCGGCGAAGGCCGGTATCCAGATCCCGGCGCGCGGTGGGTCCGGAAGGGCCAGTCAATTTTGTACGCAAAAGGCGGGCCGGCTTTCGCCGACCCGCCTGATCCAGTTCTGGAGTTCAGCTCGACCTAGAAGTCGGCGCTGACGCTCACAAAGACGTTGCGGCCCAGGGTGTCATAGAGCTGCGGGAACATGTTGCCGTTACCGCCGCCGAAGGCACCCGTATTGACCGAGTCACCGCGGGGCGGATCCTTGTCGAACAGGTTGTTGGCACCGGCGCGCAGGGTGAGACCCGTACGAACCTTCCATGAAGCGGCCAGGTCGATGTAGTTGGTCGCCTTGACCTTGCCGTCGATCTTGTCATCGATCCCCTGGTTCAGGAACGCATTCTTTGCGTTGCCGTCAAACGTCGCCGAACCGATATAGCGCCAGGTCAGTGTGCCCGTCACGTTCCAGGGGGTGGTCCAGGCCAGCTTGGCCCGGTGACGCCACTTGGGCAGGGGCACATTGCAGGTCACGCCATAGAGACCGACGCAGTCATAGGTACCGCCACCGGTGATCGGCTGGGTCACATAGTTCTTGGTATAGGTGCCCACCAGGCCCAGATTCAGGCCACCCCAATCGGGCAGGCCGAGGGAGGCCATGTCCGTGCGGTAGTTGGCCGCGACGTCGATACCCTTGGTCTGGATGAAGCCGGTATTGGCATTCAGGGTGTCGATATAACCCACACCGAACAGCAGGCCGGTGGCCGGGTCACGATGCACGAGGGCGCAATATGAGGATTCGCCAGCAAGGCACTTGCTGAGGATCACGGCGGCCCCACCCTGACCAGCCTGGATCAGGTTGCGGACGCGGATGTTCCAGTAGTCGATGGAGAAGGTCAGGCCAGGCGTGAAGCGCGGGCTGAACACTGCACCGTAGGTGTAGGTGTCAGCGGTTTCCGGATCCAGCAGCGGGTTACCGCCGGTGAGCGAGCCGCACTGCGAAGCTGGGCACGTATCGATCTTGCCATATTGGGCCGCCGTCACGCCCGAGGCCGCGCAAGCCGCAAGGGACTTGGTCGGGCTTGTCCCGGCGCAGGGGTCCTGGCCATTCCAAAGGCTTTGAACCTGAGCGGCGAACAGGTTGACGATGTTCGGGGCCCGGACGGCGCGGTTATAGCTGTAACGGAACCGCACGTCATCGGTCGGGGCATATTCACCCTCGGCCTTGAAGGTGTTGGTATTCACGCCGGTGTTGTAGCGCGAGTAGCGATAGCCACCCGTGATCGCCAGGGTCTTCACCCAGGGCTTGTCTTCCACGAGCGGCAGGCGGGCTTCGCCAAACAGTTCGTAGACGTCAAAGGCACCGGACACGTTCTTGGACTGGCCGCCGCCCGACAGGTCGCCGATGGTGTACTCGTTATCGACGTTATATTCGAGGCTTTCACGACGATATTCCGAACCCAGGGCGATACCCAGACCCTGGTCAGACCAGGGGGACTTGGCACCGTATTGACCGAGGTCGCCGGTGATGGAACCGCTGACGATCTGTTCGATCGTATTGCCGTTCCGCAGGCCGGGGGTCAGCAGGTAGTTATAGGCGGACTGGCTGATGCCAGCGCCAAGGGCCTTGAAGATGTTCAGCGGAACGCAGTCGCCGCCGGAAACGCACTTGCCGGAGACCGGATCAACCAGCAGGGCCTTCTGGATCTTGGCCAGGGAGGCGTAACCGCCCTGGGTGTCCTGATAGGCTGCTGTGCCGTATTGGGCATAGAGGTCATAGTTCCAGCCATCGCCAAGATCGCCACGGAGGCCGAAATTGATCTTGTAGTTGGTGTGACTGAAGGCGTCCGTCCGCGGCACGGCCGCGAAGCGATAGCCCACCAGCATGCGTCCGAGTTCGGACGTGCCCGCCTTGGCACCGCACATGGCTGTCTGCTGCTGCAGGGACATGAGCGGGTTGTTGCAGTTCACTTCGAAATAGCTCTGACTCACCGTGGCACCGCCACCCGCGAACAGGCCCGAAGGTGCATACTGGGCGGTGGAGCGGTCATCGGCGAACATGAACTCGGAATAGAGCTCAACGGCCGGGTTCAGCTGGTAGTGCGCGAAATAACCGGCCGTATAGCGGTCGTCCTGACGCTGCAGATAGCTGAGGGTGTTGAAGTTGTAGCCAAAGTTGCCCGACGATGACGGCACGAAGGTGTTGGTGCCATTGGGGTTGTCGGCCTGGCGGATGGTGGTGCCCGGAACGACATTCGGACTTCCGTCTGCGAAGAAGGTGGGCTGGAACGAGAACCGGCCATACGCACCATTGGAAGATCCAAAGCACTTGTAGGTGTCATAGGCAGAGTTGACCGAGTTCGCACCGGGATAGGAGTAGAGGCCGCAGGCGGCGAAATCGCGGGTCGACTGGGTGACGGGCTGAGCATTGAAATAGCTCGCATAGACCGTGATGTTGCCCTTGTCGTCGTCGAAGTTCGAACCGAAGATCACCGAAGCGCTGGTCTGGCCGCCGTCCGAGCGATTGCCGGGGACCGCATAGCTGTTTTCCTTCAGGGCCTTCTGGGCCACCGAATCCTGCTGCTTGTGCTGGTTGAAGCTGTACTGGGCGTCCATGCGGACACCCTGGAAATTCTTCATCATGATGAAGTTGACGACGCCGGCCACGGCGTCAGCACCGTAAACGGCCGAGGCACCACCGGTGACAACGTCAACCCGCTCCACCAGGGCGGCCGGAATGGTGTTCAGGTCGGCGACCGGGGACTGGGGGTCACCGGGCTGCAGGCGACGGCCATTGACCAGAACGACGGTACGGCTCGGGCCGATGCCGCGAAGGTCGACTGTGGCGGTGCCGTTGGAGTTGATGGACTGGCCGAGGTTCTGGCCACCAAACACCTGCGGCAGGGCATTGGTCAGGGTGTCGATGGTGGCCGTGCCGGCAACCTTCACATCTTCCTGGCTGACGGTCACCAGCGGGCTGTTGGAGGTCAGGTTCGGCTGGGCAATGCGCGAGCCGGTGACGACAATTTCAGCGACTTCCGGAGCCGCCGCCGCGGCAGCGGCATGAGCCGAGCCGGCCACGAGGGCGGCACTGCAGATGATCGACGAGGCCAGAAGCCTCTCGC
>CAIYSH010000459.1 GCA_903928755.1 uncultured Alphaproteobacteria bacterium
CGGATATGTCTATTACAACAGCCTGGTCGCCCTGCGCCGCGACCCTGGTGCCCTCATGGACGGGTTCAGACTGACCGGGGTCTATGACAAGCACCAGCTGGTGCCGTTCGGGGAATTCCTGCCCCTCTCGCCCCTGGCCACCCGGCTTGGGCTGCGCGTTCTGGTTCACATGCCCGAGGATTTCACACCGGGTCCGACCCCCGCGCCCATCACCCCGCTGGGTGTGCCGCCGGTCCAACCCCTGATCTGCTATGAGGCCCTGTTTCCGGGGCTTTCCGGCAAGGTCGGGTCCCGCCCGGCCTGGTTGCTGAATATTTCCAATGACGCCTGGTTCGGGGCCACAAGTGGACCCTGGCAGCACCTGAACATTGCCGGCTATCGCGCCATTGAGACCGGTCTGCCCATAGCCCGGGCCACCCCGACCGGGGTGACGACCATGATTGACGCCCTTGGCCGTCCAGGGCCGCGCCTTGGCCTGGGGCGTATGGGGGTCATTGATGCGGTCCTGCCCCCGGCCTTGCCGCAGACACCCTATGCCAGATGGGGAGATCTGGGCCTTGCCCTGATGATCCTGGGAAGCGCCCTGCTGGAGATCACGGCACGCTTGCGTGGAAAAACTCGGGTATCAGATAGAGAAATCCCGATTCCCCCGGACGCCTAATAGGATATAAGGACTTCTTTATAGGTTTACCCATAGCCGAAACGGGATCGCCCTGGCGTGACCGTTGCGCCCTTTCCGGAGCCAGATCGTGAGCCGTTCCAGTTACATTTTCACCAGCGAAAGCGTTTCCGAAGGTCATCCTGACAAGGTCGCTGACCGTATCTCCGATACGGTTGTAGATGCCTTTCTTGCTGTAGAGCCCCAGGCCCGCGTGGCGTGTGAAACCCTTGTCACAACCAATCGCGTTGTTCTGGCCGGAGAAGTCCGGGCCGGAAAACCCGGGGCCTCTGCGGCGGAAAACAAGGCCCTTACCCGGGAGATCGTCGGGTCTCTCGAGCCCAAGGTCCGCGCTGCGATCAAGGACATCGGCTACGAACAGAAGGGTTTTCACTGGCAGAAGGCGAAATATGCCTGCCACCTGCATGCCCAGTCCGCCCACATTGCCCAGGGTGTCGACTCCACGGAAACAAAGGAAGAGGGTGCCGGAGACCAGGGCATCATGTTCGGCTATGCCTGCGACGAGACGCCGGAGCTCATGCCGGCCACCCTGCAGTATTCCCATGACATCCTGAAACGTCTGGCCGAGGTGCGGCACTCAGGTGAGTGTGCTGTCCTCGAACCGGATGCCAAGAGCCAGGTGACCTTGCTCTATCAGGATGGTCGTCCGGTCGAAGTCCTGCAGATCGTTGTCTCTACCCAGCACAAGAAGAAGATCGGCCTTCTGGCTGCCAACCCCAAGCGGCTCAAGGCCGAGATCCAGCCCTTCGTGGAGAGCGTCTTCCCGTCCGGTCTGATCACGAAGAAGACCAAGTGGCACGTCAACCCCACCGGCAAGTTTGAAATCGGGGGTCCGGACGGCGATGCCGGCCTGACCGGCCGCAAGATCATTGTCGACACCTATGGCGGTGCAGCCCCCCATGGCGGCGGCGCTTTCTCCGGCAAGGACCCGACAAAGGTCGACCGCTCGGCCGCCTATGCCTGCCGCTATCTGGCAAAGAATGTGGTGGCCGCCGGTCTCGCCCGGAAGTGCACCATCCAGATCAGCTATGCCATCGGCGTGGCCAATCCCCTGAGCTTCTATGTGGACCTCCATGGCGAGGGCGAGATTGATCCGGCCCGGCTGGAGCTGGCCCTGCCGCAGATGATCGGCGGTGCCACGCCCCGCGCCATCCGTGAGCACCTGGGGCTGAACCGGCCGATCTATGCCCGCACGGCGGCCTATGGCCACTTCGGGCGCCAGCCGGACAATGAGGGCGGCTTTTCCTGGGAAAAGACCGATCTGGTCGACCAGCTCAAGGGTCTGGCCTAGGCATCACCCGATCTATAGAGGGTGCGGGGTATGGATAATCCCCCGCCCCTCCGATCCTTCGGCCGCCTGAAGTCGCGGACCATCAAGCCGCGGCAAGCGGCCTTGATGACCGATCTGCTGCCCCGTCTGCGACTGCCGGAAGAGCCCTTCAATCCCGCGACGATGATGCCTGGCAGTGCAGAGGTCTGGCTGGAAATCGGTTTTGGCGGCGGGGAGCACATGGCCGCCCAGGCTGCCCTGCGCCGCGATGTCCTGATCCTGGGTGCCGAACCTTTTCAGAACGGCGTCGCCAGTGCCCTGCGTCATATCGATGAGGCCGGACTGAACAATGTCAGGGTCCATGACGGGGATGTCCGCGACATGATGGCCCGTCTGCCCGATGGCTGTCTGGATCGGGTCTTCATCCTGTTTCCCGACCCCTGGCCCAAGGCCCGTCACAACAAGCGCCGTCTGGTGAATGAGGATCTGCTGGCCGAGCTGGCGCGGTTGATGAAGCCTGGCGCGACCCTGCGGTTTGCCACCGACTGGGCCGATTACGCCGACTGGACCCTGGAGCGGGTTTTGAAATCCGGTGCTTTCGTCTGGCCAGCCCTTGCTCCCGATGACTGGCGGCTGCCGCCCCCAGACCACATCACCACCCGCTATGAGCAGAAGGGGCTGGGCGACTGTGCGCCGGTCTTCCTGGATTTCGTCCGTCCCTGAATTGCGAGTCGATTGCGCTGGGATCGCGGTGGAAAAAGACTAGAAAGATGCCATGGCGACTTCGAAACCCTTGTCTGCGGCAGATTCGGCCAGACTGACCCGTTGGGTCTCCCTGCTGTCGGTCTCGATGGCAAGCTTGCTTGTGACGCTCAAGGCGGTCGCCTGGATGGTTTCAGGATCGGTCGCCCTTCTGGCCTCCACGGCGGACTCCGCTCTGGATCTGGTGGCCTCCCTCGTGACCTTCTTTGCGGTCCGCTACGCGGCGGCACCACCGGATGCCGAGCATCGCTTCGGGCATGGCAAGGCCGAGGCCTTTGCCAGCCTGGTCCAGGCCGGACTGGTTTTTGCCTCTGCGGCCCTGATCGGTCAGGAAGCCATACGCCACCTTTATGAACCCCATCCCCTGGCGCAGGAAAGCTGGGCCGTTCTGGTCATGGCATTGTCCACGGTTCTGACTCTCGGCCTGCTGGCCGCCCAGACCCGGGTCCTGCGCCAGACCCAGTCTGTCGCCATCAGTGGCGACCGGGCCCACTACACCACCGATCTTGCCTCCAACCTGATTGCCCTGATCGGGATCGGTGCGTCATCCTTTTTTGGCCTCAACAACCTGGATGCGCTGGCTGCCATTGGCGTGACCCTTCTCCTGCTCTGGGGGGCGGTCAGCGTCTTCCGCGAGGCCGCCAGCCAGCTCATGGATCGGGAGCTTCCCGAAGATCAGCGGGCGCAGATCATTTCCATCATGACCCAGGACCCGAAGATTTCCGACGTCCATCAACTCCGGACCCGAAGTTCCGGGCCCTATGTGCACATCCAGATGCATGTCGACCTGGACCCCGACCTCAGTCTCGAAGAAGCCCACCGGCTGATGGTCGCCGCCGAAAACCGTTTGCTGGTCGTCTTCCCGGCAGCCGACATCATCCTGCATCCGGACCCGCACGGTCGGGCCGAACCCCATGGCGGGGCCTTTCCGGAAGATCAGGCCGGTCTGGCGGCCTAGATCAGGCTCTAGTAAACGCCGTCTTAAGATGTGGCGTGGTCTATCGGCTCAGATTTGGCGCCGTAGAATATGACCGTCCGAACCCTTTATCATTTTCCGCTGGACCCAGCTTCCCGACAGGTTCGCCTGGCCCTGGGCGAAAAGCGTCTGGCGTTCAATGAGCAGACAGTGAAGTACTGGGAGCGCCCGGCCGACCTCGTGGCGCTCAATCCCTCGGGTCTGACCCCGGTCATGGTGGAGGATGGCCTGATCCTCTGCGAGAGCCGCGCCATACTGGACCACCTTGAGGAAACCTGCCCGGAGCCGCCGCTCATGGGGCGCGAGCCTGCTGAGCGCGCTGAGGCCCGCCGCCTCCTTCAGTGGTTTGACCGCAAGTTTGACTATGAGGTCGGTGGCTATCTCCTGCACGAGAAAATGGAAAAGCGCCTGCTCGGTCTTGGGGCACCAGACCTGGCAAGTCTTCGCCAGGGGCGGGAGGCCCTGCGGTCACACATGTCCTACATGGAGGGTCTCCTGCGGGAT
Organism: uncultured Alphaproteobacteria bacterium; assembly: GCA_903928755.1. Classification (GTDB taxonomy): domain Bacteria; phylum Pseudomonadota; class Alphaproteobacteria; order Caulobacterales; family Caulobacteraceae; genus Phenylobacterium. The sequence continues at coordinate 4,192 of CAIYSH010000459.1, forward strand.
CGTGACTGGCTGGCCGGCAACCGGCTCTCCCTTGCGGACTTTGCAGGTGCGGCCCAGTTCTCGGTCATCGACTATTTCGGCGATGTGCCCTGGCAGGACTTTCCCGCGGTCAAGACCTGGTACATGAAGGTCAAGTCGCGCCCGGCCTTCCGTCCGCTCCTGACTGATCGCTGGCCCGGCCTGTCGCCGGCGGCGCACTATGACGACCTCGATTTCTGACCCCAGGTCAGCCATCCGCGACAAGGCGGCAGAGCTCGGCTTTGACGTCTGCGGCTTTGCGGCCGCAGATGCCCCCTGGGCTGCCGCCGGTCGTCTTGAGGCCTTCATCACGGCCGGACATCACGGGGAGATGGCCTGGCTGTCGGACACCCTGGATCGTCGTGCCCATCCGACAGCCATGTGGCCTGCGGCCCGGACGGCGGTGATGCTCGGGGTCAATTATGGCCCCGATACGGATCCCCTCGCCATACTGCAGGACCCGAACCGTGCCGCGATCTCGGTCTATGCCCAGGGCGATGACTATCACGATCTGATCAAGGGCCGGTTGAAGCAGCTTGCCGGCTGGATGGCCAGCCGGCTCGGACAGGACCTCAAGGTCTTCGTCGACACCGCACCCTTGATGGAAAAGCCCCTGGCCCAGGCGGCGGGTCTCGGGTGGCAGGGAAAGCATACAAATCTGGTCAGTCGTGACTTCGGTTCATGGCTGTTTCTCGGGGCCATACTGACCACCGCCGACATTCCAGCGGACGACCCTTCTGCCGATCACTGCGGGCAGTGCCGCGCCTGCCTGGACATCTGCCCCACCCGCGCCTTTCCGGCCCCCTACCAGCTGGATGCCCGCCGCTGCATTTCCTATCTCACCATCGAGCTGAAGGGCCCTGTCCCGGTTGAATTCCGGTCCGCCCTCGGAAACCGCATTTATGGTTGCGATGACTGTCTGGCTGTCTGTCCCTGGAACAAGTTTGCCAGCCGCGCGCGTGAAATCCGTCTGCAGGCCCGGCCTGCCGTGGCCCTGGCGCGACTTGAGGATCTTGTCGGCCTTGACGATGCCGCCTTCCGGACGCTTTTCGCCAAAAGCCCGGTCAAGCGGATCGGTCGGGATCGCCTTGTCCGCAATGTGCTCTACGCCCTTGGGAACAGCCGTGAGGCCAGGCACGTGCCCGCCATCATGCCGCACCTGGACGATCCCAAGCCCCTTGTCCGGGGCGCAGCCGTCTGGGCCCTCTCCCGGCTGCTTGTGGCCGGGGATTTCTCAGTCCTGAAGGCGGACAGGGCCGGTCAGGAAACCGATCCCTCTGTCCTGCTGGAATGGACCCGGTAACCGGTTCCCACTTATCGGAACAGGCTCAGACCCAGCAAACGTGAGCCTGTTTTGCGCCGATAACCGGTTCCCACTTATCGGAACAGGCTCTAGCCGCGCAGTTTCCGCAGCAGGATGTCCAGGTCCCGCGCCAGGGCGGGATCCTCGGCCCGCAGGGACTCGATCCGGCGCACGGCATGGAGAACGGTTGTATGGTCGCGGCCGCCGAACCTGCGTCCGATGTCGGGCAGTGACCGCGTGGTGATCTGTTTTGCGATCCACATGGCGGCCTGGCGCGGACGGGCTACAGCCCGGGCACGACGTTCCGAAATCATGTCTGCCTGTTTCAGCCCATAGTGCTCGGCCACGGTCTTCTGGATCGTATCCACCGTGACCCGCTTTTCAGTGCAGGACAGGTGGGGGCGAAGAATGGCCTGGGCCTCGTCGAGGGACAGGCGACCCAGGTCGCCTCCAACCCTGGCGACCAGGGTATTCAGCGCGCCCTCAAGTTCCCGGACAGAATCGGTGAACCGGTCAGCCAGGAATTGCATCACTTCGATCCGTGCGGAGGGCGCAAAACCTCCCTGACCAGCCAGGGTCGCCAGTTTGCGTTCGAGTATGCCCAGCCGAAGATTGTGGTCTGCGGGCTCGATGCCACAGACAAGTCCTGCCTGCAGATGGGACCTGAGCCGTGGCTCCATATCGATCAGTTCCGAGGGTGACCGGTCTGCGGTCATGACCACCCGTCGACCATCCTCAACCAGGGCGATGAGGGTATGGAAGAGTTCTTCCTGGGTTGACTGCTTGCCGGCGACGAAATGTACATCGTCAATCAGCAGCAGGTCGGCATCCCGCAGTTCATCCTTGAAGGCCGAGGTCTGCCGGTCCTGAATGGCGCGGACGAAGGCCGAGGTGAACCTTTCGGCGGTCAGATAGACGACTTTCTTCTCGACGCCGGTCCGCATGGCCTCCCAGGCCATCGCATTGAGCAGGTGGGTCTTGCCGAAGCCATAGGGCCCGTGAAAAAGGACCGGATTGAAATGACCGTCCGCCCATGAGGCGACACGGCGGGCAACAGCAAAGGCGAACTCATTTGCCGGGCCCTGGACGAAGGTATCAAAGGTGAACCTTTCCTGCAGACCATGACGGACGGGTCCGCCTGCCCGCTGGGCGGGCACCGTCGAGGATTGGGGAACTGAAATCTCCACGACAGAAGCCGATGCCAGCACGGGAGAAGCCTCTCCGAGGGCTTCGAACTCCATCCGGGACTTCAGATCAAGATTTCGCCCCATGGGGTCGTTCTGGGCCCAAAGCTCGCCGATCCGCCGCCAGGCATGGCGACGTATCCAGTCCCGCGCCACACCGGTGGCGGCGACCAGACAGATATCGCTCCCATGCTCCTTGAGAGCCGCCTGGCCAAGCCAGGACCCGAAGGTGGCATCTCCGAGCTCATGCTTCAGCGCCTGACAGGTCCTGTTCCAGGCATCGCCCGTTCCAGCTCCGGTCAAAGCTTCTGCCAGCCCTCCACGCGCAATGGTCACAGTCATCCCCTTAATTCCCGGTCTCGGCTTGAGTCCCCACGCCTCAAATCGAACCGAGATCAACCTCAGTTTTTTGAGCGCAAGGGTTCGTCCTCGAAAGCGGGATAGACTCCCGCCGCCGATGTTTTCCGCATCCAAGTTCAATTGGAAATACGCTCTATGAGGCGAACACTAGCTTCGGGACTTCCCCGGTCAACGGAGATTCTTCGCTCGGTTTGCGGATATTTTTATTGACTCGCCCCGACCCCCAAGCCCGCAAGGGAATCTGGAAATTGCGGGTCCCCGACCTGAGTAAATTGGTCGCAGGTCGGGGTTGCATGCGCCGAAAAAACAAGACGCCCGCGGACGATTAATCCACGGGCGTCAAGTGCTTTTCGAGCTAAAAAAAGA
>CAIYSH010000460.1 GCA_903928755.1 uncultured Alphaproteobacteria bacterium
GGCCCGGCGCCTTTTCGAGGCTGAACTTGCCGATCCAGCGGCCTCCCGGATGGGCAAGGTCCAGATCATTCGGGCCGAGGGACCCTCAGACCTGCTGACCCTGCGTGCCGCCCGGGCCCTTTCTGCGGCGGACATTGTGGTCGCTGATCCAGGCACCGATCCCGGCATCATGGCGATGGTCCGTCGAGACGCCGAGCGCTGCACCCCGGAGGCTGCGCCAACCGACCAGATTGCGCGCTGGACCGAGGTCGGCCAGACGGTCATCCGGCTGGTCTGCGGAGAAGGCGAGCAGGAAGCGGCCCGCCTTCTGGCTGCAGGTGTCGTGGTGGAGCGCCTGACCCAGTCGCTCTAGTGCAGACTGCGGTTCTTGGTTTCCGGCAGGAAGAGCAGGCAGGTCACCACCGACAGGGCGGTGAAAGCGAAGGGATACCAGAGGCCGGAATAGATATTGCCCACAGCCGCCACGATGGCGAAGGCGGTGAAGGGCACGAAGCCGCCGATCCAGCCCGTGCCGATGTGATAGGGCAGGGACATGGCCGTATAGCGGATGCGGGTGGGGAACAGCTCCACCAGGCAGGCGGCGATCGGGCCGAACAGGGCCGTCGCGGCGATGACGAAGACAAACAGGATCGCGCTCAGACCAGTGTAATTGATGCGCGCTGGATCAGCCTTGGCCGGATAGCCGGCGGCCGACAGGGCCGTCTTGATCTGTCCTTCCACACTGGTCTTCAGGGCCTTGGCGTCCAGCTTGCCCAGACCAACTGCCGACCTTGATCCAACAGCGACGCCGCCGATCTTGACCAGGGCGGGGGATCCGGCCGGGCCGACCTGATTGTCATAGGACACCCCGGCATTGGCCAGGACGCTCTTGGCGATGTCGCAGGAGGTCACGAAGCTGGCCTTGCCCACCGGGTCGAACTGCAGGGAGCAGTCTGCGGGATCTGCCATGACGACAACCGGCGTGCGGGCCTGGGCCTCCGCCAGGGCAGGATTGGCCATCCGGGTCATCATGTGGAAGCCCGGGAAGTAAGCCACAAGCATCAGGGTCATGCCAAACAGCATGACCGGCTTGCGACCGATCCGGTCCGAAAGGGCCCCGAACAGGACATAGAAAACCGCGCTGACCGCGGTGGCACCCATCATCAGCAGGTTGATGGTTTCCGGTGCCACCTTGAGGAACTTGTCCAGGAAGGTCTGGGTATAGAAAAAGGCCGTGTACCAGACCGCCCCCTGGGCCGACATGATGGCCGCCAGGGCCAGCAGGACAATCTTGAGGTTCTTCCACTGGCCAAAGGCCTCGGTATAGGGAGCCGCAGAGCCACCGCCCTCCGCCTTCATCCTGGCAAAGGCAGGGCTCTCGGTGAGTTTCATCCGCATGAAGATCGAGACCAGCAGAAGGCCGGCGGAAAACAGGAAGGGAATCCGCCAGCCCCAGGCGTCAAAGGCGTCGGGGCCGAAATTCTGCTTCAGGACCAGCCGGGTCAACAGAATGACCAGCAGGGCCCCGAACAGGCCGAAGGCTGCCGAAGTCTGGATCCAGCTTGTGGACCGCCCCCGGGCATTGGCTGGCGCGTGCTCAGCCACATAGATCGCGGCCCCGCCATACTCCCCGCCCAGGGCGAAGCCCTGCAGGATCCGCATAAGCACCAAAAGGGCTGGCGAGATGATGCCTGCCTGGGAATAGGTGGGCAGGAGACCAATGGCCACCGTGGCGCCGCCCATGAGCATGACGGTGACGAGGAAGGCACCCTTACGACCCGCCTTGTCGCCAATGCGGCCAAAGACCAGAGCGCCAATAGGACGGAAGGCGAAGCCTGCGCCGAACAGGGCAAGGGCGGCAATATAGCCCGCCGTATCTGTCAGGCCGGTGAAGAAGGTCTTGGAAATGACCGTGGTCAGGCTGCCGAAGACGAAAAAGTCATACCACTCGAAGGTGGTGCCGGCCGCTGAGGCGGCCACGACGGTGCGCAGGGACGCGCCCTCTGAAGGCGTTTCACCCTGATCTGTCGTGGTCGTTGTCATGCTGTTCCCTCCCGGAATTTACGGAAGGTTTAGCATCGGGTTAGGGGCCGGCGGAAGGGCCGACCCCAACTCCGAGTGCCTAGAAGGCGTTTTCGCCAGTAATTGCCCGGCCCAGGATCAGGGCGTGGACGTCGTGAGCCCCTTCATAGGTGTTGACGGTTTCCAGGTTCGAGGCGTGGCGCATGACGTGATACTCGCCGCTGATGCCATTGCCTCCGTGGATGTCGCGGGCCTCGCGGGCGATGGCCAGGGCCTTGCCGCAATTGTTGCGCTTCATCAGGCTGATGGCTTCGGGCACCCAGGCGCCCTGGTCGATCAGACGGCCGAGGGCCAGGGCCCCCTCAAAGCCCAGGGCAATTTCGGTCTGCATGTCGGCCAGCTTCTTCTGGATCAACTGACGGGCCGCCAGGGGCTTGCCGAACACCGAGCGGGTCTTGGTGTAGTCGCGGCTGGCATGCAGGCAGAAGTCTGCCGCACCCATGGCGCCCCAGGCAATGCCGTAACGGGCCTTGTTGAGGCAGGAGAACGGGCCGCGCAGACCCGAGACATTGGGCAGCATCTGGTTTTCAGGAACAAAGACCTCGTCCAGGGCGATCTCACCGGTGATGGAGGCCCGCAGGGACAGCTTGTTCCTGATCTGCGGCGTTTCAAAACCTTTGGAACCGCGATCCACCAGGAAGCCACGGATCACGCCATCCAGCTTGGCCCAGACCAGGGCGACGTCGGAAATCGGCGAGTTGGTGATCCACATCTTGGCGCCCGACAGGGTGTAGCCGCCCGGTGCCTTGCGGGCCGTGGTACGCATGCTGGCGGGATCTGAGCCGCCGTCCGCCTCGGTCAGGCCGAAACAGCCGATGATCTCACCCCTGGCCATGCCGGGCAGATATTTCTGCTTCTGCTCTTCGGAGCCGAAGGCGTAGATCGGATACATGACCAGGGAGGACTGGACGCTCATGGCCGAGCGATAGCCGCTGTCTATGGCTTCGATCTCCCGGGCGATCAGGCCATAAGCCACGTGGTTGACCCCGGCACAGCCATATTCTTCCGGAAGCGTCGGGCCGAGGAAGCCCAGGGCCCCCATCTCGGTCATGATCTCGCGATCGAAGCGCTCTTCGGCAAAGGCCGACACCACCCGGGGCAACAGCTTTTCCCGGGAATAGGCGCGGGCCGCGTCCCAGATCATCCGTTCGTCCTCGGAAAGACGGGAAGCCAGATCTAGGGGATCGACCCAGTCAAAGGTCTTGCTGTCTTGGGCAGAGGCCATGGCCATAACTCCTGAAGATTTCCAGGCCTTATGATCGCAAATCAGGTTCCCGTGTAGATGCCTTTGCGCTTCTCGCGGAAAGAAGCCGCAGATTCTTTCGAATCGTTCACGGCACGGCGGGAAATTCCCAGGCCGACGGACTCATATTTGAGGGCGTGTTCCAGGTCGGCGTCCTGGTTGTTCCGCAGGACCTTCTTGGCCATGCGCACGGCCAGGGGCGGCCATTGGGTCATCTGCTGTGCATAGTCCACGGCGGCCTCGATCAGTTCGCCCTCAGCCAGACGGTTGAGCAAGCCCAGGGACAGAGCTTCGTCAGCTTCGACCATGCGGCTGGTAAAGATCAGGTCCGCAGCCTTCGCATAGCCGACAATCCGGGGCAGCAGCCAGCTCATGCCGGAATCAGGCGACAGGTTCCGTTCCACAAAAGTCGTCTTGAACCGGGCCGCAGCTGACCCGATACGGACATCGCATCCGAGGGCGGCACTCATGCCGGCACCGGCGCAGACGCCATTGATCGCACCGATCAACGGCTTGTCAAAGTCGTGGAAGAGCCGGGCCCAGGGGCCGACCCAGCCCATTTCATCAAGCCTGGCATTCTGGTCTGAGGGGGCTTCAGGCAGAGGTCCGGTCAGGTCTGCGCCAGAGCAAAAGCCACGCCCGGCACCTGTCAGGACCACGGCGCGAACGCCGTCATCATCCCGAGCCTTGCCCAGGGTCGTCGCCAGATCCCGTCGCAGGTCTTCATTGATGGCGTTGAGTTTCTCGGGGCGGTTCAGGGTGACAATCGCCACCGCATCCCTCACCTCATAATTCACGGTCTCTCCGGCCATCACGGCTCCCCCTCAAGGCACGGGGCAACCCTGATCCCAGGTGCAGACCGGCGCAAGACCGCCCGCGACAATTCGACCGGTTTGCGCCCGCCGCCCCCTGTGGAACCGTCATGAAATCGTCTTCAACTGATTCGCGCCGGGTTCAGACCCTGCGCACCGGGGTGTCGCTGTCATGTCCTTATCGCCAACCGCGGCAGATCCCCAGGCCATGTTCCGGCCCCTGCTGTGGGTAATCCTTGGAAGCTTCACCCTGGGGGCGGCGGGGACTGTGGTCTACCGGTCAGCGCGCATCCCGGAGGCGCACAGCTCCCGCGAGTCGATAACCTATGCCCCGCGGGCAATGAACCAGCCATTACGGAACGCCTTCTCGGCCTTGCCGTAGACAAAATCCGAACCGTCCTCTGCAACGACACTGCCACCGGCCTTGGCCAGAACCGCATGCCCTGCGGCAATGTCCCACTCCATGGTCGGCCCATGACGGGGATAGATGTCAGCTGATCCCTCTGCAATCCGACAGAATTTGATGGACGAATCCATGGGCCGGGGCGTGGCGAAACCATACCTGTCTGCCAGGGCCTGGACGGTTTCCGGTTTCATGGTGTGACTGACAAGGGCTATGGCTGCGCCTGGAGGCCATGCCCGCGCCGCGATCTGGACAGCCACGCTGCCTGTCGACCGCTTGAAGGCACTTCCATCCCTGGTAAACCAGGTCTCATCCGTCGCGGGCGCCGTTACGGCCCCGGCTATGGGGAGGCCATCCTCGACCAGGGCGATATTCACCGTGAAGTTCGGATCACCGCGCACGAAAGCCTTTGTCCCGTCCACGGGGTCTACAAGGAAAAACTGCCGACCTATGGCATCAGGGGTGCCGAATTCACTGGCATCCTCTTCTGAAATCACCGGCACGCCGGGAAATGCCGCCGCGAGCCGCTCAAGAATCAGGGCTTCACCGCGCTGGTCAGCCTCCGTGACCGGACTTTCATCAGCCTTGGTGTGAACGGTCAGGCCCGACTTCCAGAGGGGCAGTACCAGTCGGGCCGCTTCCTCACAGATATCCGCAAGGATCGGGCCCACATCAGTCAGGTCAACGGGCATGGTCTATCCTCTGGGCTTGCCCGAGTAGCGCCGGAGGCGACACAAAGGGCCGGAATGTCGGGGCTGGGCGCTTATGGCAAAACCCCGGTTTCATCGATCTAACCGCAGGGGCGCGTTTGCCAAAGCGCCAAATCAGGTCAGATTTCGCATCATGACTGATGACGCCCTACCGACCGAAGCCGCACCGGAAAGCCCGGTGGTCCCGCGGCCCAGAACCGCGGAGGTCGCGGCCTATCTCGCCGCTCGCATGTGCCACGACTTCATCAGTCCGGCCAGCGCCATCGTTTCAGGCCTTGACCTGCTGGATGACCCGAGCGCCGAAGATATGCGGGAAGATGCCATGAACCTGATCTCAGGCTCAGCCCGCAAGCTGGCCGACCTCCTGGCATTCACCCGCGTCGCCTTCGGGGCTTCGGCCTCTTCAGAAACCTTTGACCCGAGGGAACTGAACAAGCTCGCCGCGGGATTGTTCGGACACATGAGGGCCGAACTGGACTGGAAGGTTGACGCGCCGACCCTCAACAAGCCCGCCGCACGGACCATACTCAATCTGGCACAGCTGGCCGGTGGTGCCCTTCCCACGGGCGGGACAGCCTCGGTCCGCGCCGTTGAGGAGGCCGGGCATCTGGCGATCGCCATAGAAGCCAGGGGCCCCAGGGCCCGGCTGCGTCCGGAAGTCATCGCGGGCCTTGAAGGCCGCCCCATGGGAGAGGGTCTGCATGGACACTGGGTCCAGGCCTATTACATTGCCCTGTTCCTCGAGGATGCGGGCGGCAAGATCTTCTCCAAGGTCGATGAAGAGGGTGTCGTCTTTGCAGCTACCTTGCCCCTGAGCTGAAATTGCGACCTTTCCGGGAATTCCCGAGACTAATACCTGTCCTTAACCATCCCGGTAGCAGAACAGCTCTCCCTGGAGGCGCTATTCCGTGAAGACCTGCTTGGTGGTCGATGACAGTCGGGTAATCCGGAAGGTGGCCCGCCGCATACTGGAGGATCTCGGCTTTGAAATCGCCGAAGCGTCCGATGGTGCGGAGGCGCTTGCCTGGTGTCGCTCGGCCATGCCCCAAGCCATTCTGCTGGACTGGAACATGCCGGTCATGAATGGCATGGATTTTCTGCGCCATCTGAGACAGGAACCGGGCGGCGACACCCCTGCGGTGGTGTTCTGCAGTGTTGAAGCCGACATCGAGAAGATCCAGGAAGCCCTGGACGCCGGGGCCAGCGAATACATCATGAAGCCCTTCGACAGCGATATCATCGCCATGAAGTTCGTCGAGGCCGGACTGGCATGAAACCAGAAGACAGTGAATGGATTGCCGCTCTCTGCAGCAGACTGATCGGTCTGAAGGTGGATCCCGAAAAGACCTATCTCATCGACAGCCGGCTGTCCGTGGTCGCACGCCGGGAAAGCTTCCAGTCTGTCGAAGACCTGATTACGTCCGTCCGGAACGACAGCGATGACCGCATGGCATGGGCTCTTGTCGAGGCCATGGCAGCCGGAGAATCCAGCTTCTTCCGGGACCGCACGCCGTTTGCATGTTTCCGTGACGAAATTCTCCCCGCAATGGGCCAGGTTCGAGGAAACAGACCGATCCGGGTATGGAGCGCAGGGTGTGGTGCAGGCCAGGAGATCTATTCCCTGGCCATGATCGTCAATGATGGCCTTGCCGGCCGCCCACCCGAAACCCAGATTCAGCTCTTTGGCTCAGATCTATCCAACCGGGCGATGGAAAAAGCCCAGAGCGGGATCTACACACACTTCGAAGTTCAGAGAGGCCTGCCGATCCGGAGCCTTGTACGACACTTCCAGAGGGCTGAGGACATGTGGGTCCTCAATGCACCCATCCGGCAAATGGTCCGCTGGCGTCAACTGAACCTCATTTCCGATCAAACTGCGGCGGGCGGCTTTGACATCATCTTCTGCCGCAATGTGCTGTGCAACATGACCGATGCAGCCCGCAAGAAAACCCTTGAAGGCCTGGCGCATGCCCTGAGCCCGGACGGCTTCCTGTTTCTGGGCGAGGGCGAAAGTACCAGGGCACTGGAAGGTGCGTTTAACGCCGTCGCAGACCGGCCTGGTCTCTACGCCCGCAATCAGGCCTTCCGGCCCGCAGTCCAGGCGGCCTGAGAATTTCCACGGCAGCCCTGGCGTCGCCACATTCCGATGGCCATATTGACCTCATGAAAAAACGTCTCTCCCTGACTGTCCTGGTTCTCGCACTGCTGGGCACGACCTCGGCCATGGCTCAGGTCAAACCGATCGAAGGGCAGATTGTGCGCGCTGCCGATGGCGTCATTCTGGGCCAGGTCCAGAAGGTTGTCACCGATGCCGCCGGACACCCGACCCAGGTTCTGGTCCAGCCGAAGGGCGCAAAAACCCAGTCCCCCCACAGCCTGTCCGTAAAAAGCCTGACAGAAACACCCGAAGGGCTGAGGGCTCCGATTTCCAAGGCGGAATTCGACGCCATGCCCGTCATCGACCTGGAAAACTGAACCCATCAGGGTGGCTTTCGCGCCAACGGGTCCTGATCTAGTCTCCTGATCTTACAGAATGACAGGGGGGTGCTGGATTGAGCCGGAACATCAGAAAAACTGCCCGCGCCGCCGGGCTTGCTCTGGCATTGGCCGCGTCCTCAGCCGTCAACATCGCGGCGGCAGCCCCCCGCTACGAAGATCGATACGCCGTGAATGCCGGCGTCCGGCTGCACTATGTGGCGACGGGACGAGGGCCCCTTGTGGTCATGCTCCACGGATTTCCCGAATACTGGGGTTTCTACCGTGGCCTCATGGAGGAACTGAAAGGTAAATACCGTGTCGTGGCGGTCGATCTCCGGGGTTACAATCTGTCGGACAAGCCAGCTGGCGAGGCTGCTTACGCCATGCCGCTCCTGGTAAACGATGTTGAAGCCGTCATCCGTGCCGAGGGCCAAAGTCATGCCATCGTCGTCGGGCACGACTGGGGCGCGGCGATCGCCTGGCAGGTGGCCATGACACGGCCAGATCTCGTGTCGCGCCTGGTGGCAATGTCTGTCCCCCACCCGGCCGAATTTGCACGGGAGTTGGCGACCAACCCGGTCCAGCAACGCAACAGCCAGTATGCGCGAAACTTCCAGATTCCCGGATTTGAAAAGAATCTGCGGCCTGAAATGTTCACCCAGGGTGCTTCAGACGATTTCAAGGCGGAATGGACCGAGGCCCTGCGCCGGTCAGATTTCTCCAGCCTGCTGAACTACTATCGCGCCAATTATCCGAAAACCGCCGGAGATGCCGCAGCTTTGGCCACACCCGTAGCCATGCCCGCCATCGGGGTCCCGGTCCTTGTGATCCACGGCCTGAAGGACGCCGCCCTGCAGGCAGGCGGGCATTCAGGCACATGGAATCATGTGACCGCCGACACGACCCTGCTGATGATCCCGGCAGCAGGCCACGACGTCCAGCATGACGCCCCGGCCCTGGTGAACAGAACCATTCACGACTGGCTGAAGGCACGTCCCTGAAGACCTCTGCCTTCAGTCCAGCCGCAATGACAGCCTGATTATTTTACAGGAACTGCGCCCGGAGCGCTGCACTTGGCGAACTTGCCCTTGGCGTCCTTGCACCGGGTGGGCTGCGCCATGGGGGCCGCGGCGCACTTTATGAACTTGCCCTTCGCATCCCGGCACTGGGCTGCCTCGGCGGAAAAGCCGACACCGGACATGAGAACTGCAATAGCCGAAGCCACTATGATGGAACGCATGGTCAACTCCATTTTGGACCCCAAGGTTTCCACATTTACAATCGAAAATCCATCCTGATCCGAGACGACCCTCAAGTCTTATGCACCGCCCCGCGGCCGTCCTGCTTCAGGTGCCCTTGCTGTCATGAAGGCGGAGACCAGGCTCGACGTCATCTTCGGGTTGCGCACGGCAACCAGTCCGATGCCGACCAGGGCGGCGGCTGTCAGCAGGGGCCGGCTCCGCGCCTGCTCGAACAGTGTGGTCAAGATATCCGCTTCGGGCGCAGCCTGCCGCCTTGGTGCGGGTTGGGCCGACAGCAGCGCTGCAACGGCCAGTATCAGAATGACAATGAGGGTCGCGCCCGCGACGCCGACTGCGGCAAGGGCGGGACCGACACTTGGGGTCAGGGCTGAGAACAAGGCGAAGGCCAAGGCCAGGACGAAAACCCCTGTCGCAACCACCAGGGCTGAGATGGCGCAGGCCACCAATATGGCGCGCTTGACGATCAACGGCTCCGACCGCCAGCCAGCAGCATGCCGATCAGCACACCGACACCAAGAGCAGCGCCTGCGGCGGCCAGTGGACGCTCCTTGACCTTTTCCGTCACATACTTCTGGGCCTCGTCCAGATGCTCAGCTGTGGTGTCCGCATAGGTCCGGGTATGGGCTCGGATCTGCTCAACACTTTCGGCGACGATTTTCTCGAAGTGCTTGGCCGCTTCCGCAAAGCGGCGCTCGGCCTGGGACGCCACTTCGGCAGCGGTTTCGGCCACAGTCTCGACGGTCTCTTTTGCAGTGGCGGCGGCTTTGGCAGGCATGATGACTTTCCAGTAAGGGCTGATATGCAACAGGCGTTTAAGAGATCGGAATGAGCATGGCCTTTATCAAGATGCTTAGCGGTTTCTTGGCGTCTCGGAAAGGCGGTGAATTATCGCCACTGCGGCGAATTTTCCGATCTCGCCAGCTGTCGCTCGCGGAGAAGGTGATGCATAAGATAATCCCATGACCACGATATCGGCGGATCTCATTCTGGATCGCCACAGACTTGACCGGGCCCTTACCGCTTCAGGGCTCGGCGAGTACGAATGGGATATGGCTGGACAGGTTTTCCGGATCAGTGCCAGGGCGGCGACCATAACCGGCTGGCCGGCCGGGAGCGTGGCCACAGGGCAATCCAACCCGCTTTTTGAACGCATACACCCGGAGGACCGTGAGGCCGCTGCAACCGGGATCACCACGGCCTTGCACACCAAAGGCACGTTTGACGCTGAATACAGGTTGGCCAGGACGGACGCCGAGGACATGGTCTGGGTGCGGGCCAGCGGGGTTCAGATCCGGGATGAGACGGGAAAACCCATCGCGGTATGCGGCTTCCTCAGTGACATAACCCGCCAGCGCATGGTCGAAGACCAGGGTCGGACCCTGATGGCGGAACTGGATCACCGGGTTAAGAACGTCCTGGCGACGGTTCAGGCCCTGGCCCAGCAGACCGCGAAACGCACCCGCTCCCTGGAGGGCTTCCTGTCCAACTTTGCCGGCCGCCTGAAATCCATGGCGGCCGCCAATGAGCTGCTGACCGCGGCCAGGTGGCGGGGCGCAGCCATTTCCCACCTTGTCGCTGCGGAGCTCGGTGGTATTGCCCAAGGCCAGACGCGGGCTGACGGCCCGGAACTGTTCCTGACGCCTCGCGCAGCAAATGCGCTGGCACTGGGGCTTCATGAGCTGGCGACGAACGCACTGAAATTCGGGGCCCTGTCCACCGAAAGTGGCCAGGTCGACCTGTATTGGACCGAGACCCCGGAGGGCGGCTTCAGGTTGACCTGGACAGAGTCCGGGGGCCCGACCGTGCGCCAGCCCAAACGGCTTGGCTTCGGCTCGACCCTGCTCGCACAGGTCACAGGGCGAGAGCTCGCGGGCCAGACCCGGGTGGAATACCTGGCTGCGGGTGTGCACGTTACGCTCACGGCCGGAAAGGCATCGGTCGTCAGTCGACCCGACCCCGCTCCGATTGCCCTCCAGACGAGGGAAGCTCCCGGGAGCGAGGGGCGCAGGCTGGATTCAGTGGGCCCGGGCTGTCTGAAGGGACGGCGCATACTGATTGTCGAAGATGCGGTGCTTCTCGCACTTGAGTTGGAAACCGGGCTCTCCGAGGCTGGTGCCAGCGTCATAGGCCCGGCCTATGAACTCGCAGAAGCCATGGCTTTTCTGGATCAACCCATCGACATTGCCGTTCTGGATGCCAATCTGAATGGTCAATCGGTCATGCCGGTGGCACAGGCCCTTGCTGAGCGGCGCATTCCCTTCATTTTCGCAACAGGCTATGGGGATACGGGCGCTGCCCTTGCGGGATTCAATGCGCCGATCGTCCGTAAACCCTATGACGTCAGCCAGGTTGCCCAGGCCATAGTGGAATTACTGCGGGACTGAGGTTTGCCATCGGCTGGCATCGATCCGCACCTGTAGCCTCGAGCGTTTCGTCTGAAATTCGCGGCCTGCCCTTGTGACTGCACCCGGAGACCACCCTTATGTCCGATCCATCTGACGATCACCCTGACGAGACCCCGATGCAGAAGGCGTTGCGACTCAAAAAGGCGGCCGTGGACCTGCGCCCCAAACCCCCTCGGGGCGGCCGCTTCCAGCGGGAGCAGGCCGCTGCCCACGCTTCGGGCTCGAAATCCAAGCCCTGGATGTCCCGTTGACCTGCAGCCTAACCCTTGAGAAAGGCCGCGATGGTCGGCATGGCGGCGCGATCCTGTAACATGAACATGTGGCCGCCCTTGAAGAACTGCAGGACCGAGCCCGGGATCTGAAGGGCAAGATTCAGCTGGCTCTCAGGCGGTGCGACCCCGTCAAACCTGCCCGCAGCAAGCAGGACCGGAACCGCGATAGCTGGCAGCCGGTCCCAGACATCATGATCGGCCCGGGCCTCCAGCTGCCGATGGGCACCAACCTGCCTGTTCGGCTCATCGGCGTAGGGGTCAGGCGCCGCTGTGACCGAGAGCGCCTGGGCAAAGGCCTCTGGATTGGCAGCCGCCCATTCCGCAGTCAAACGGGTGTCGCTGAAGGGCATGAGATGACGGGCGCGGTCTTCGCCGGTCAGGTGCTCGATCGTATGAAACGGAAAGGATGAGCCGCCCGCCCCGCCCGGCGAGGTGCAGGCCAGGACCAGACGCGTAACCCGGGTCGGATGCCTCAGGATCAATTCCTGGGCCACCATGCCGCCAAAGGACACGCCGATCACTCTGGCGTCGGGCCAGCCCAGATGATCCATCAACGCCGCAGCATCATCGGCATAGTCGGCCATGGTGTAGCGGACATCCGGCTTGTCGGAACGACCGAGCCCTCTCTGGTCATAGGCGACCATGTCAAAGGTTCTGGCGAGGGGCCCATCCATCTGGTTGGGTCTGTTGCGCAGATCGGCCCCCGTGCCTGAGATGAACAGCAGGCGCTCACCGGTCCCGGCGCGCTCATAATACAGGTTCAATCCGTTGACCGGGGCGATGGGCATGGGGCGGGATCCGTCCGTTTGACTGCAAATTCCAATGGGCCGCAGGGCTGTGATGCGGTCAAGGTTGGACACGAAAAGAAAAACCGCCCGGGCGAGGGGCCCAGGCGGCTCAGCAGTTCAGATACCGGGACGGATACGGGGAGGTGTCGGCCCGGATCTGCTGTCGAAATCGAAGGTCACCGACGCCAGTCTGGCGTCGGCCGCATCCTAATACTTCACGCGCAGTTCTACGCCGTAGGTGCGCGGCGCATTGAAGTTGCCATAGTCGCCGATCGTGCCGCGGTTCGCGGCCGAAATGCGGAAGATGTGCTCTTCGTTCAGCAGGTTACGGGCCCAGACTGACAGCGAAGCGGAGGCATTCCCATCGCCCATATTGATGTCGGCCAGGGTCAGGTTGCCGTTGACCACAAAGCTGGAGTCCGTCTTCACAGCGACCTGCTTGACCAGTTTGGCGGTCGGCGAGATGTCAGCGAATTCAGCCTGGAAGGCATACTGGGCGTCGGCATAGTTGGCGTCCAGGTGGGCCTTGAAGGTCAGATTGCCCACGGGTGCCGTATAGTCGACATAAGCCGAGGCAGCGGTCGGAGGCGTGAACACCACGTAGACAGGGAAGGGAGCGCCCTGAGGGACGTCCGCATTGCCGGTGAAGGGGAAGGGGGCAGCCGGGATCTTGACGCTGGTATAGGCGTAGGAGAAGCCAGCCTTCAGGTTGTCCGAAATCACGGCGGTGATGTCGGCTTCAATGCCCTTGATCTTCGATGTGCCCGGTGAGTTGCGGGTTTCCTCGGTGTGAGCGCCAAGGGTCGGGCTGCCCGGGGTGGTGTCAACGTTGTCGAAGTCCGTCTGGGTGTTGTCACGATCCATGGCGAAGGCGGCCAGGTTGACGCGCAGACGACGGTCCAGCAGGTCCATCTTCGCGCCGATTTCGTAGGCCTTCACTTCTTCAGCATCGAAAGCCTGGAAGGTTGACGACCGTGCGTTGGCACCACCGGCACGATAGCCTGTGGAGTATTTGGCGTAGACGTTGATGTCGTCATTGACGTCATAGGCCAGGTTGATCAGCGGGTCGAACCGGCTCTTGGAGTAGTCGAAGTTGAAGTTCGTGGCCTTGCCAGCGACGGTGTAGAGCTTGCCGTTACGCTCATCCTTGGTGACGCGGCCGCCTATGGTCAGGTGGAGGTTTTCCATCGACGCCGGGGTGTAGGTGCCGTTGACGAAGGCCGCATAGCTGATGGCTTCGGCCCGGCTGGCGCGCTGGATGAAGCGGGTGCCATACTGCCAGCCCTGGGTGGCGCTGGTGATGGCACCGGTGCCATATGAGCCATACGCCGAGCGGAGGGTGTAGGCAGTGCCGTCAGCGTTCCACGTGTTGGTGAAGGGCGTTGCAGCCGATTCTTTGACGTGCTCCTTGAAGTAGTAGAGGCCGGCAGCAAACTTGAAATTATCGCCGAGATTGCCGACGGCCTGGAATTCCTGGCTCATCTGTCGCTGATAGAGGTCCGACAGGCTGTAACGACCGAAGTTCCCGTTCGGCGCGAAGACGTTCCGGGCTTCGATGCCGGAGTTGTCGAACTGGTTCGTTCCGACGGCATGAAGGCCAGTGATTGAGCGCAGTTCCAGGTCCGGCGAAACTTCGTACTTCAGAACGGCGGTCAGGCCGCCGGTCTCGTCGACGCTGGGCTGCTGAATCGTGCCGATGTCCGAAACCGTTTGACGGCTGGTGTTGACCTTCACCAGCGGTGCGAGCGGGTTGATCGTGCCAGCCGGGGCGGCAGCGGAGGCCGTAACTTGCGCCAGGGTGCGAACCGTCTTGCCGTAGGGATTGTAGTTGAGCAGTTGGCTGAAGAACGGCGTGTTGGAGTCATGAGCGTAGTCGACAGACACTTCAGCACTGAAGCTGTCGGTAGGCTTGTAGAGGGCGCTGACCCGGATGCCCTTGCGATCAAACTGGTTCCAGCCAGCCTGTCCAAGCATCGGATTCTTGGTGGTTGGACCCTGATGCTGCACCAGGGCATCTACCTTCATGGAGAGGTCACCGATGGCCGCGAAGTCCTGATGGACTTCGGCGTTGTAGGCACCGTAATTGCCGACGCCGAGGGTCATACGACCGCCAAAGACGCCGCTAGGCCCCTTGGTGATGATGCTGACCGCACCGCCTTCGGTGTTACGGCCAAACAGTGTGCCTTGCGGGCCACGCAGGACTTCCACGCGCTCCAGGTCAAACAGGGCGGCATTCAGGCCTTGCGGACGGGCCATATAGACGCCGTCGATGTAGACGCCGACGCCCTGGTCGCGGGCGGTCTGGTTGGCGTCGAAGGGCACGATGCCGCGGATGCCGATGACGAGGGCCGACTGGCGGGATTCAAAGGGCGCGACGCGCAGGGACGGAATGGCGCCGTCCTGCAGGCTGATCAGGCTGCCGGCGTGACGATCGACCATGGCGGCCGCGGTCATTACCGAAATGGCGATCGGGGTCTTCTGCAGGTTGGTCTCGGACTTGGTTGCCGTAACCACGACTTCTTCGAGAGTGGTGGTCGAGTCGGCGGCGGCTTCGGCAGCCATGGCCGGGCCAGCCAGAACGGCGGCAAGGCAGGTCCACGCCACGGTCGTCATCAAGTTTTTCATCGTCAGCCTCTTTTCATCTGCCTGCCCATGCTTGGTGTCGGGCGGCCAGCCAGCGACGGAGAGAAACCCCGATTTAACGGGATACCCTGCGCCAATGAGACGGGTCTTAGGGGCCGGGCATGACGGTTGGGTCTCAGTGATGTGACAGATTTGTTGCGCTGGCGGATGTGGCGCAAGAGACACACCCATGCCCCGCCGATCTCGCTGCAATCTGGGCCTCGCGACGGGACCCCGCGCCTCTAGCCGGTCCATGTCTGCGGGGTCCTGAAATTTGGGCCGCTGGACGGACGTACCGATTTTCGGAATATCCGGGGTGCGCAGCAATTGGCTGCAAATGGAGGTTCTGATGCAAAGTGGACAGCTTGGCCCCCTGGGGTCGGTAAGTCGGCTGACCCTAGGCGGTGGGGGCATTGGCCAGGTCTGGGGGCCCACAAGCCGTGAAGAGGCCGCGTCCACCCTCAAGGCGGCGGTGGAGGCCGGGATCGATCTGATCGACACGGCACCCATGTACCTCAACTGCGAATCCATTTTCGGCGAGACCTTTCAGGGTGCCCTGCCCGGCCATGTCCGCGTCACCAGCAAGTGTGATCTGGGGTCGCCGCCTCGCGACGAGGTGAGGACGAGGCTGGAGACTTCAGTCCGGACGTCCCTGGCGACCATGAAGCTGGAAAAAATCGACCTCTTCTTCCTGCACTCCAATATTGCCGCCGAGGGATACGCCTTTGCCCATGGGAATGATCGCCGCGATCAGTTCTCCACGCGCTGGGATCTCTATGTCGATGAGGTCATACCAGCCTTTGAGCACCTCAAGGCTCTGGGC
This sequence comes from uncultured Alphaproteobacteria bacterium, assembly GCA_903928755.1. Classification (GTDB taxonomy): domain Bacteria; phylum Pseudomonadota; class Alphaproteobacteria; order Caulobacterales; family Caulobacteraceae; genus Phenylobacterium. The sequence continues at coordinate 15,880 of CAIYSH010000460.1, forward strand.
CTGATCGGAGCCTGGGGCATAACCGGCATTGGCGTGCCGCAAACCGTCATCCGGGCCCTGGATCACGGCGAGAAACCGCAGGCGGTGCAGGTCATCGCCAATCTGCTGGACTCGGCCGGGGGGATCCGCCGCTATGCCGAACCGGCGGCACCGCGCAGCATTCTGGCAAGTGCGAAGGAAAACAGCGTCCCGGTTCTGGGGATACGCGCCGTTCAGGCGGGTGCCCTGACCGCTCAGCTTGATCGGGAGCTTTCCCCGAACCATCCGGACCGCAAAGACTTTGAACGCGCCGGACGGTATCGGGACCTCTGTCAGGGCTGGGGCGAAGATCCGGCCGACATCGCCCATCGGTATGCCCTGTCCATGGATGGCGTGGAGACCCTGATCCTCGGGGTCAAGAACCGGAAGGAGCTCTCCAGCGCCCTGGAAGCAGAGGCCGCCGGGCCGTTGGAGGCCGCACAGCTTGCAGCCATTGACGGGTTGGGACTTCGGCCCTGAGAGGAAACAGCGGTCCGGGTGGCCGCCGGACCATTGGGCGCGTTGATCGCATGATCGGGGGCCAGCAAGGGCTCCCGCCCGAGGACTAGACCTTGTGGATCGGGTCGATCCAGGCAACCCCTTCGGGCTTTTCTGCAGGCTCTATGTCGAGATTGACCACCACGGCGTCGTTGTCGCTTCGGACCAGGACACAGCTCAGGGGCTCGGTCTCAGAGGCGTTGATCTCCTGATGGGGCACGAAGGGCGGGACATAGATGAAGTCACCGGGGCCAGCTTCTGCCGTGAATTCCAGGTTTTCACCCCACCGCATGCGCGCCCTGCCCGAGACCACATAGATCACACTCTCCAGCGGTCCATGGTGATGGGCCCCGGTCTTGGCATGGGGGTGAATATGAACGGTCCCGGCCCACAGCTTCTGGGCGCCGACACGGGCGAAATTGATGGCCGCGGCGCGATCCATGCCCGGGGTCTGGGGGGTATTCGAATCCAGCTGGTCACCCGGAACGACCCGCACGCCAGTATGTTTCCAGCCATCTTCAGGGGTGGACTGCGCAGGTTCGGTAATGTGCATGCTTTCGGTTGGATTGCCGGGCTGCAGCATCGCGCAATCCACGGCTCGGACAAGCAGATTTTCCCGGGGTCGAGCCCGGTTCAACTATATGGCTGAACCTAACAGGGGGACAATTTTAGCGGTCTCTTTACCAAAATACTGGAAGCTCGGCGGCAATGGACCCTTCGTCAGCCATCGACATCTATCCTGCGGGCCTGGCAGGACTGACTGACAGCGGTCAGGGACCTCTGGGCTATCTGAACCCGGACCAGCGCAATGGCACCACGGTCAACGGCAAACCAAGCCTGACCATTGACCAGGCCGGCACCAAACTGAACGGCGGAGAGCCTGGCTGGAACGCCGTCATGGGCACGGGCTTCACCGTCTCCTACGCTTATCGGGCCAGCGCCCCTTCGACCTATCCATCTGACATCGCGGGGTTCACGCGATTCAATTCGGCCCAGATCAATCAGGCGGAACTTGCGCTCAAGGGCTGGTCCGACGTGGCCAATATCAACTTTGTCAGGGTGGGAGCGGGAACGGGCGGTGAGGCTGCCTATTCCGACAATGCCTCCATGCTGCTCGGCAATTATTCGTCAGGCGCGGCCGGAGCCGCCGCCTTCGCCTTCTATCCGGGAAACCAGAACATTGCCTCAAATGATGGCGACCTCTGGGTCGATATTACAAAAAGCTACAACGAGAGCCC
>CAIYSH010000461.1 GCA_903928755.1 uncultured Alphaproteobacteria bacterium
GGGTAGGGATAGCACCCTTTGTGCCAGCCAATGGTGGCTTTGGCGTGGATTGGTCCGACCACTTCAGGGACAGGTTTGCCGGTGAACCCCTGAAGGCTGTCGGTCTCACCTTTGAAGTCCAGTCCGTTGCGGGCGAAGCCATGATCACGAAAACAGGCCTGCAGGGTGGAGGGGTCTATGCCCTGTCCCACCATCTGCGGGAAAGTCTGAGGCGCGGCTCCGCCACGGTCCTGGAAATTGATCTGCGGCCCGGAATGACTGCAGCAGAGATCGCCCGGCGACTGGCGCGCGCGCGATCTGGGGACACTATCTCCAATCAGCTACGCAAGGCCCTGAAGCTGGGAGCCATGGAAGTGGCCCTGATGCGGGAAGGGTCTGGTGGCAAGCTACCGACGGCCACCGGGGAACTCGCCGCCGCGATCAAGGCTGTACCGATCCGGCTGACGGGCGTTCAGTCCCTGGAACGAGCCATTTCGTCGGCTGGCGGCGTCACCTTTGATGCCTTGGATCAGGATTTCATGCTGGCTGCCAGGCCAGGAACCTTTCTGGCCGGAGAGATGCTGGACTGGGAAGCCCCCACGGGCGGCTATCTGCTCCAGGCCTGTCTTGCCACCGGCAGGGCCGCCGGCCTTGGCGCGCTAAACTATATCAGGCGAGGGCAGGACCGTCGAAACGGCCCTGCCTGACGCACCTTACCTTGGGCTGGACTACCAGATCCGGACGCGATTTTCCGGTGCCACATAGTTCGCATCGCCGGGTTTGACGCCGAATGCGTCATACCAGGCATCAACATTCTTGAGGGGCACATTGGTCCGCGCAAAGGTGGGCGAGTGCACATCGGTTACCACCTGCTGACGGACCCGGTCCTCGCGCATCTTGGTGCGCCAGACCTGTGACCAGCCGAGGAAGACCCGCTGATCGCCGGTCATTCCGTCAAGAACAGGTGCGGGCTGGCCCTTCAGGGAGGCGTGATAGGCGTCCAGGGCCAGGAGTATGCCGCCGAGATCGGCGATGTTCTCGCCCATGGTCTGGTCGCCCTTGATGAAGACGCCTGGCAGGACCTCAGTCGCATTGTATTGCGCGCCATATCGGGTGGCCTGGACGTTGAATTTGGCGGCATCTTCAGCTGTCCACCACTCCTTCAGCCGTCCGTCGCCGTCCGATTTGCGGCCCTGGTCATCGAAACCATGGGTGATTTCGTGGCCGATGACGGCACCGATTCCGCCGAAGTTGACCGCCATGTCGCCCTCAGGGTCAAAGAAGGGGGGCTGGAGTATGGCTGCCGGGAAGACGATCCCGTTCTTGGTGGGCGAGTAATAGGCATTCACCGTGGCGGGGGTCATGCCCCATTCCTTGCGGTCCACCGGGTCTTTCAGGCGGATGGCCTGCCGGTTCCACTCGAACTGGTTGGCGCGCTGGACATTCCCGTAGAGGTCCCCCTCCTTGATCGTCAGCTTGGCATAGTCACGCCAGGTGTCGGGATAGGCGATCATGACGCTGAACTTGGAAAGTTTCTCCAGGGCCTTGGCCTTGGTCTCCGGGCCCATCCAGGTCAGGTTTTCAATCCGGGCCTTGAGCGCCGTTTTGATTTCCCCAACCAGCGAGACCATCTTGGCCTTGCTTTCGGGCGGGAAATAGGTGGGCTTTATTCCCACTTTTATTCTCACTTTGGCCATGCCCACCTTTACTGAAATGCTGAAGTGCATGATTGTGAGCTAGTTGGGGAGATTGGTAGCGCGTATGGGAATCGAACCCATCCATCGTTGTA
>CAIYSH010000462.1 GCA_903928755.1 uncultured Alphaproteobacteria bacterium
GACTCCCATGCCGGCCAGGGCACGGGCGGCGTCTATGAGGCCGGTCTTGTCGGAAACCGAAATCAGCGCCCGCGTCACGGGCGCACGGTCAGCAGGTTTTGGAAAATCGGGTGCGGCAGGCATGGCACTCTCCTGATGGACTCTAAGAAGAAGTGCCCAGGCGAGCGGCGTCTATGGCCCCCGTGCTCCCCGGTGGTCGCCCACCTTCATCGCCAGTCACACGCGGTCAGTACCGATCTAGAGCGCCCGGTTGCCAGCGTCAATCGACGAGGCGGCTGACCTGTCGACGGCCAGCTTCCATCTGACCCGCGCGCCGACACCGGGACGGGCCTGCCCCTTCAGGACGACCTGCTGGGTGCGCCGCGCCCGGAGGCCTTCAAAATAGACTGATGCTTCGACCGAAATATCCTGGGCGTCCGAGCGGAACCGCCAGCCCTTGGGGGCGTCCGCAGCATGGAGGACGACACTCCGGCCATCGCGGCCCAGTCCGGCGCTGACACTGGGGTGCAGGTGGAACCTCAGGGTATAGGGCACCAGGAGACGACGGGAGGGTGCCGCGCCCGCGTCCTCGAAGGGGGTCAGGGAATCCTCACCCCGCAACTCATCGGCATCGAGGTCGAGGAAGAGCCTGCGCTCATGCCGCAGGTGGTATTGCCGTGTCCAGCCATCATGCTGCAGGTCCAGCCAGATCCCGCCATCTGTCTGGTGACGTTGCGAACTGACCTTCCAGTTTGCGTCCGCCAGCCGGGGGCCGAGAACGGCGGCCGGGAAGCCGCCCAGCGGAGCGCCACAAGTGCCGCCACCCACTGCCAGGGTAGATCCGGCATCGACAAGGCGAAGCGCCTGTGGCCCGAGGGCGTCCGGAGACCAGCCACACGCCACGATCAGACGACGTTTGTCAGCCAGGACATCAAGACCGAGCGGTTGGGCGCAGGCAGCCTCGCTCCAGGGACCGGAAGCCGGAGGGGCCGCATCCACCAAGACCTGAAGGCCCCGACCATCCATGCGCTGGTAACCGTTATGTCCGGAGGGCAGGTCCGACGTCGGAGGCTCGATCCCGACCGTGGCAATATAGGAGGCGCGGCAGGCTTCGCCGCCCTGCATGTCCGGCAGGCAACCATCCCTGAGCACGAAAAACTGCAGGGTCTGCTGCAGTTTCTCCAGGGCTGAGATCATGGAGTCAGGCGGAGGCATACCCTTCTGAAGCAGGGCCCCCGCCAGGGTCCGCAGATCGAACATCAGCTCAAGGGCTGCCTGCGGGCTGCGCGTTGCGTGTCCGCCTGTGGCATTGAAGCTGGACGGCAGGGCGACGTTCAGCCGACGCAGGCCCTTCCGCAGCAGGTCCGCGCCTGCCTTTCCTGAGAGGACGCAACCCGCAAGGGCTACGGCAATGGCCTGGTCGGCCGCACGATGCGGCTTGTGAAGGCTGGACGCGAGATGCCGCGCCTGACGCGCGAAATCCTGAAGGATCCGGGCCCGTTCAATGGGATCGGCCTCAGGCAGGACCTTTGGCAAGGCACAGGCCAGGGCAAAGACCCGTCGGCAAAGAACCGGATCTCCCCAGGAAAAAGCATTCGATTTACCGAATATCCCAGACCAGGTCAGGATCAGGCGACGGGCCTCTGCCTTGGCGTCTGATCCTGCCGAAAGCAGGTCCGGAAGCCATGCCATACTGTGCAGGGCCATCGCAAACGGCCGGGACGGACTGACACGATCCCAGGGGTCGCCCCCCCGCCCGATCTCCAGGACCGCCCCGCCCAGGTCAAAATGCCCCTGCATCATGGCGCGTCCAGCCGCTGGATTCACAGGGCGCAGATTCACTGGAGTGAGGTCTGAAATCCCCCTTGGCCTGTCCGCCCCTGCAGACCTCTCCTGGAGGATCCGCATGGACCA
>CAIYSH010000463.1 GCA_903928755.1 uncultured Alphaproteobacteria bacterium
CGATCTCATGTTCTTCACCCGTAAACCCGCTGAACTGCCGACGGTCCAGACCGCCCTGCCGGGGCGGCCCAATCCCCTGCCCACCGCCAGGATCCACTTCGTCAATGGTGCGGCGCTGAAGGGCCCCTATCCCGAGGGCATGGCCCTGGCCATGTTCGCCATGGGCTGCTTCTGGGGGGTGGAGCGCAAGTTCTGGAACCTGCCGGGCGTCCACGTAACGGCGGTGGGCTATGTGGCGGGCATTACCCCCAACCCCACCTACGAAGAGGTCTGCTCGGGCCGTACGGGCCATACAGAGGCGGTGCTGGTTGTCCATGACCCGGCCGTGATCAGCTATGACGACCTGCTCAAGACCTTCTGGGAAGGGCACGATCCCACCCAGGGCATGCGTCAGGGCAATGACATCGGCACCCAGTACCGCTCAGGCGTCTATACCTATGACGACGCCCAGGCGGCTGCGGCCCGGGCCTCGGCAGAGGTCTATCAGGCCGCCCTGCGCACCCAGGGCTATGGCCCCATTACCAGCGAGATCAAACCAGCCCCGGTCTTCTATTTCGCCGAGGACTATCACCAGCAATACCTGGCCAAGAACCCGGACGGCTATTGCGGGGTTGGCGGCACGGGGGTGTCCTGCCCCATTGGCGTCGGCGTTCGGGTCTAGGGCGGCGGTGGACCGGGCCGGGATCGCCCGGGCGGCCTTCGCCCTGCCTCAGGTGAGCCATGTGGTTCAGTGGGGGGCGTCGGACGTCTACAAGGTGGGCGGCAAGGTCTTCGCCATCGTCGGTGACGGGTCCGTCTCGTTCAAGGTGACCGAGATCGCCTTCATGGTCCTGACCGAGAGCGGGGTCGGCCGTCAGGCCCCTTACTGTGCCAGGGGTCAGTGGGCGGCTGTCAGCTATGACGCCGCAGAGGACGCCGACTTCATTGACTGGCTGGCCACGGCCCACAGCCTGATCGTCAGCAAGCTGACCCGGAAACTGCGGGCCGAACTGGGGCTCTAGCGGTTTGCCTGGCTCATCAGTCCTCGGTGATCAGGCTGTCGCGGTTGGTGTTCTTCAGGGTCAGGGCCACCAGGAAGGCTATGGCCATCACGGTCGCCACATAGACATAGAAACCGCTCTCCATATGATCCTGCTTGAACCGCAGGGCGACATACTCTGCAGAGCCACCGAAAATGGAATTGGCCAGGGCATAGGGCAGGGCCACCCCAAGGGCGCGGACATGGGCGGGAAACAGCTCGGCCTTGAGGACGGCATTCACCGCCGTATAGCCTGACAGCACGGCCAGCAGGGCCACCACCAGGACGAAGGCCGTCACGGCATCACGGGTCACGGCGATCTGCGACATGATGGGATAGGTGACAATGGCCCCGGCCAGGAAGGCGAAGATCAAGGTGGTCTTGCGACCAACCTTGTCAGACAGCGCCCCGTAGAGGGGCTGGACCAGCATGTAGACCAGCAGGGAACCCGCACTGATGGCGGTGGCCTGATCCTTGGAAAAGCCCGAGGTATTGACCAGGAACTTCTGCATGTAGGTCGTGTAGGCATAGAAGGCGAGCGACCCTGCCGAGGTCAGGGCAAAGATGGTCCAGGTCTCCCGCGGAAATTTTGTGAACAGCAACATGGCGCGTGATCGCTCGGCTCCAGAAGCCTTGGCCGCCAGGAAGGAGGGGCTCTCCTCCAGGCCCGAGCGGATGTAGAAGACCACCACGGCCAGCAGGCCGCCAATGGCAAAGGCAATGCGCCAGCCCCAGGCCTCGAGATCGGACTTGGGCAGGATGTGCTGCAGGACGATGAGGACTGCCAGGGCGGTCAACTGGCCCATGATCAGGGTCATGAACTGGAAGCTGGACCAGAAACCCCGTCGGGTCTTGCCGGCCATCTCCGACATGTAGGTGGCGCTGGCGCCGTATTCTCCGCCCAGGGACAGGCCCTGGACCAACCTTGCCATCACCAGGCAGATCGGTGCCCAGGCTCCCCAGACCGAATAGTCCGGCATGATGGCGATACTGAAGGAGCCCGCACACATCATGGCGACCGAGAGGGTCAGGGCCGCCCGTCGTCCCGCCCGGTCGGCATAGAGGCCGGTCAGCCAGGCCCCCAGGGGCCGCGCCAGAAATCCCACCCAGAAGACCGCGGCGGTCTGCAGCAATTGGGCGGTGGTGTCCCCCTTCGGGAAGAAATGCCGGGCGAAATAGAGGGCGAAGGATGAATAGGCGAACCAGTCGTACCACTCCACCAGATTGCCGGCCGATCCACCCAGAATGGCCCGCACCCGGGCCATGGGGGTCAGGCCGGGCTGTACGGCTTGCCCGGATACTTCGCCGCCTGCTTCTGTCGCTGTCACCCCAGATCCCCCGAATATGCTGGGCGCGAACCTAACCCGGCTTTGGGTTCACAAGAAGGGGTGATGGGATCGAATGTGGCTGACGTTCAACATCCCGTCTTGCCGGCAATGGCCGGTATCCAGGTCGCAGGGCCCTACGCTTCCGGAAAGGCTGTTACTGGGGCGTTTGACCCTGCTCAAGGCCCGATGAATTTACCTCCCGGCCTCCGCCGGGGTGACCGGTAGGAGGACTCTAGTCGGCGTAATCGGCCGAATGCATGTGCGCATCAGAGGCCTTCACGCCCATCCTGTACATCACGCCGATAAATGCCCCCTTGATCCTCGGCAGCAGGGCAAGGGTGAAGGCGGTCAGCGGGATCAGGGTCGCCGGCACGATGATCATCGCAGGCGTCTTCCAGATGAAGGGGAAGAACAGCAGGGGCGCCACAACCAGATGGCCGGTGAGCAGTATGGTGAAATAGGCCGGGCCATCATCGGCCGGATACTGGGCCAGGTCGTGGCTGCAGGCCGGGCAAGTGTCCGAGACCTTGAGGTATTTCCGGAAGATCTTGCCCTCTCCACAGCGGGGGCAGGCACCGCGGAAACCACGGGTGAGGACTTTCATCAACGTAGGGGTCGTTTCCATGCCTCCCTATGCGCTTTTCAGAACGGAAACGGAAGGGGACTTGCTAGCCCGCGCCCCTAATCCGCGTCCATCTTGAGCGCCGCAATGAAGGCTTCCTGCGGGATCTCCACCTTGCCGAACTGGCGCATGCGCTTCTTGCCGGCCTTCTGCTTGTCCAGCAGCTTGCGCTTGCGGCTGGCGTCGCCGCCATAGCACTTCGCCGTCACGTCCTTGCGCAGGGCGCGGATGGTTTCCCGGGCGATGATCCGGCCGCCGATCGCCGCCTGCAGCGGGATCTGGAACATGTGCGGGCTGATCAGGTCCTTCATCTTCTCGACCATGCCCCGGCCCCGGGCCTCGGCGCGGTCGCGGTGGACCAGCATGGACAGGGCGTCGACGGGCTCGGCATTGACCAGGATCTGCATCTTTACCAGGTCGCCGACCCGGTAACCTTCGATGGCATAGTCGAAGGAGGCATAGCCCTTCGACACGCTCTTCAGCCGGTCATAGAAGTCGAAGACCACCTCATTGAGCGGCAGGTCATAGACGACCAGGGCGCGGGAGCCGACATAGGACAGCTCCCTCTGTTCACCACGGCGGTCCTGACAGAGTTTGATCACCGAGCCGAGATATTCATCCGGGGTCAGGATGGTGGCCTTGATCCAGGGTTCGGCAATGGTGGCGATCTTGACCGGGTCAGGCATGTCGGCCGGATTGTGGAGCTCGACTTCCGAGCCGTCAGTCAGGCCGATCTTGTAGATGACGCTGGGCGCGGTGGCGATCAGGTCGAGGTCGAACTCGCGGCTCAGGCGCTCCTGGATGATTTCCAGGTGCAGCAGGCCGAGAAAGCCGCAGCGGAAGCCAAAGCCCAGGGCCGCGCTGGTTTCCATCTCATAGGTGAAGCTGGCATCGTTGAGCCGCAGACGGCCAATGGCGGCGCGCAGGTCCTCGAAGTCGGCGGCATCTACCGGGAACAGGCCACAGAACACCACGGACTGTGCCACCCGGAATCCGGTCAGGGCTGACTCGGTGGGACGCTTTTCCTCAGTGATGGTGTCGCCAACCGCGGCGTCGGCCACCTGTTTGATCTGGGCGGTGATATAACCAATCTCGCCGGGGCCGAGCTCAGCCACTTCGGTCTGTTTGGGCTTGAAGACGCCGATACGGTCCACCTGGTGGGTGGCTCCGGCATTCATCATCTTGACCTTCATGCCGGCCTTCAGCACGCCGTCAATCACCCGGACCAGAACGACGACGCCCAGATAGGGGTCGTACCAGGCGTCCACCAGCAGGGCCTTGAGCGGCGCGGTGGCGTCGCCCTTGGGGGGCGGCAGGCGGGTGACGACGGCTTCCAGCACCTCGGCAATGCCTTCGCCGGTCTTTGCCGAGCAGAGGACGGCGTCAGAGGCGTCGAGACCGATCACGTCCTCGATCTGCTGGCGCACCCGCTCGGGCTCAGCCGCGGGCAGGTCGATCTTGTTGAGGACGGGGACGATCTCGTGATTGTTGTCTATGGCCTGATAGACATTGGCCAGGGTCTGGGCCTCCACCCCCTGGCTGGAGTCCACCACCAGGATGGAACCTTCACACGCCGCCAGGGACCGGCTGACCTCATAGGCGAAGTCGACGTGGCCGGGAGTGTCCATCAGGTTCAGGACATAGGTCTCACCATCCCTTGCCGTGTAGTCCAGGCGGACGGTCTGGGCCTTGATGGTGATGCCGCGCTCACGCTCGATGTCCATGTTGTCGAGGACCTGCTCGGTCATCTCCCGCTTGGTCAGACCGCCGGTTTCCTGGATCAGGCGGTCAGACAGGGTCGACTTGCCGTGGTCGATATGGGCCACGATGGAGAAATTGCGGATATGGGACAGGGGCGTGGACATGCTTCGCCGCGTTTAGAGCATTATCCGATAAGTGGAAACCGGTTATCGGCTTGAGGAATGCTCTATCTTTTTGAATTAGGGCCCTTTTTGTCGGATCTGATCAAGGCCCTCGATCAGGAGGTGCGCTCCAGATTGTGCAGGTTTCGCGAGACTTCCGGAGCGATCTGGCCGGATCACCTTCAACATCGTGGTTAATTGGAAATTAAGCTCCCCGCCGCATTCCAGACTCAAGGTGGTGCCAGTTTGATGAAACCACGAGAGGAGCCTTTCCATGGATCGTCGCAAACTCGTTATGTCTGGTCTTGTCACCCTAGGTACCGTCGGCGTTGCCCGCGCGCAGCAGACGGGAGAGGGACCGCCCCCACCGCAGATCAAGCCAGACTATCCGTCGGCGAAGAAGGGTGAGACCTTCTCGAGCGATGAGATCGCCAACGGCGTGTCGGATTTTCTGGGAGTCACAGCCGAAGCTGCCGGCGGGGTCGTCGAGCGCCTGTTCAAGGAAAACGGTCGTCCCAGCGCCTATATTGCCGGCGAGGAAGCCTCAGGGGCGATAGGTGTAGGGGCCCGCTATGGCAAGGGCCTGCTTTATCTCAAGAACCAGCAGCCAGTTCCAGTCTACTGGCAGGGACCTTCGGTGGGCTGGGATATGGGCGGCAATGCCAGCCGGGCATTTACGCTCTGCTACAACCTCTGGCAGCCGGAACGTTTGTTCCAGCGTTTCCCCGGGGTAGAGGGATCAGCCTATCTGGTGGGTGGTCTGGGCGTGAACTATCAGCGGGCCGACGAGATCACCCTTGCCCCGATCCGGGCGGGAGTCGGCCTGAGGCTGGGCGCAAATATCGGCTACCTGTCCTACAGCCGCAAGCGGCACTGGGTGCCCCTCTGACGTCAGTGTTTGCTGGTCTTTGAGGCCATCAGGTCCATCAGGGCCATCATGACCCCTGAGACCACAAAGGTGAGGTGAATAACTACCAGCCAGATCAGGTGAAGGTTGTCGATGGAATCGCCCTCGGCCAGGTGCATGAAGGCCTTGAGCAAGGCTATGGCCGAGATTGCCACGATGGAGGCGATCAGCTTCATCTTTAGGCCCGAGAAATCCACCGTCCCCAACCAGTCCGGCCTGTCCTCGCCATTGCCCGTGTCGATCTTGGAAACGAAGTTCTCATAACCGGAAAAAATCACGATCAGCAGGAGGTTGCCCGCCAGGGACAGGTCTATGAGTGAGAGCACCATGAGAATGGCGTCTTCGGGGCTCATGACGTTCAGCTGGGCGAACTCGTGAACTGACTCGCGGACAAAGACATAGAGCAGGCCGGCAAGGGCGACGACCAGACCGACATAGAAGGGTGCCATCAACCAGCGGGCCCGGAAGAGGCCCTTCTCAAGCCATCTTTCGACCAGGGGTTTGCGATGGGCGGTGGCATTACCTTTTGGAGCGCTCATGGCGGACAGGTTACCTTCTGCCGCCATGAGTTCAAGCCCGGTGAGCGTAAAGCCCGATCAGGCGAGTGGGGTCCTGTTTTCAGGAAATCCCCTAGCTTCGGAGCCTTGCACCAACGGCCTTGGCCGCTGCAGCCACAATGCGACCGCTCAAGGCCTCGATATCCGCATCCGTCAGGGTCTTGTCCGTAGGCTGGATCATGACCTCAAGCGCCACCGACTTCTGACCCTCTGCTACCCCTTGTCCCCTGTAGACATCAAAGACCCGGACATCCGTGATAAGGGCCTTGTCGGCCCCCACCACGGGCCGCACCAGATCCCCGGCCGGTACGGCATCATCCACCAGGAAGGCGAAGTCCCGGGACAAGGGCATCAGGGCGGAGGGCGAGAAGGCCG
>CAIYSH010000464.1 GCA_903928755.1 uncultured Alphaproteobacteria bacterium
AGTTTTCCTGCATGGTGCGGACCTTGTCGGGCCAGCGGTCGAGGGTGCTCAGGCTGTCGGCCAGGTCGTCCGCATAGTCGGTGATCCGCAGGAACCACTGGTTCAGCTTGCGCTTTTCCACCAGGGCACCGGAGCGCCAGCCCCGGCCGTCGACCACCTGCTCATTGGCAAGGACCGTCTGGTCGACGGGGTCCCAGTTGACGACCCCTTCCTTGCGGTAGACCAGGCCCGTCTTGAACAGTTCGAGAAACCAGGCCTGCTGCTGCCCGTAATAGGCCAGATCGCAGGTGGCAAATTCCCGGGTCCAGTCGATGGACAGGCCCAGCTCCTTCAGTTCGGACCGCATCCGGGCGATATTGTCATAGGTCCAGGCCTTGGGATCGACCCCGCGCTCCATGGCCGCGTTTTCGGCGGGCAGGCCAAAGGCATCCCAGCCCATGGGGTGCAGGACATTGAAGCCCCTCGCCCGCTTGAACCGCGCAATGACGTCACCAAGGGCGTAATTGCGGACATGGCCCATATGCAAACGCCCCGAAGGATAGGGGAACATTTCCAGGACATAGTATTTGGGCTGGCCAGGTGCCGGAGGACCTGCCTCGAACACCCTGGCAGCGTCCCAGGCGGCACGCCACTTGGGTTCGGTCTCTTTGGGATTGTATCGGGCCATGTCGGAAGGCTTTAGCTTGGTTTGGCAGGCAATGAAAACGGCGGTCGCGCTCTCCTGGATGAAGAGCGTCCCGGCCTGGTAAGCATCGGGCTGTCCGGTGGGGGTTCAGCCCCGGACGTTGGAGAGCCTGAGCTGGCGCGCCTTGGTCAGGATGGCATTTTCAACATCGGTTTCCGTCTGCGGTGCCGCGGCGACATCAACCCAGGTCCCCGAAGGATCCTTGGCCTGCTTGAAGATCGCGACATTCAGTCCATCAGCCCGCAGGCGGGCGTCCAGGATGTAGACGGTGCACTTGAAGCGCTCGTCGACCTTTTCCGGGTTGATGTACCAGTCCGTGATGATCACGCCGCCGTAGGGATCGGCAGAAACCAGGGGCATGAAGGACAGGGTGTCCAGGGTCGCGCGCCAGAGATAGCCATTGACCCCGATGGCCGGAGCATCACTGGGGGCCTGCACAGCCCCGGACCTTCCGCCGCCGAGGGGGTGAAGAAGGCTGAAACCGCCTCCGTCCTGGGCCTTGGGGGCCGTCGTGCTGGCACAGGCTCCAAGACCTGCAAGGCTCAGGGCCAAGACACCAGCGGTAACACCCCGCATCCAAAATCCGCGCTCAAACGGCATCTGCATCCGCTCCAAAAAAAACTACGCGCCGTTTCAAGGACGCGGCGCCGCCCCGCGCCGGGCCCCTCTATAACAATGCCGGGACATCCGCCAAACAGGAATCGCGTGACCCCGTCGCCACAGACGGTCGGGATTCGCAGATAACAGGCAGATTATGGCTTAATGTGGTGTTGACCTTGGGCCTTAGAGGTTCTTTATCGGATGTCGGTGTCAATGCGTCTTGCAGACCATCGGTGTTGGAACCATTTTGCCATCATGTCTCGTAAGGCTCTTCCTTGCTGTGCGGTTGCCGTTGCGCTCCTGGGCGCGGCGACGGGTGCCTGCGCCGAAGGTGCAGCGCGGACGACCGACTTTACCGTCAGGACCGATGTGACGACCGTCAACGCCAGTGGCGGGCAGTCGATCAAGTGGGATGCCC
>CAIYSH010000465.1 GCA_903928755.1 uncultured Alphaproteobacteria bacterium
GTTGTCGTGACACTGGCCCCATTCACGACCGAGTTGTAAGTCGGCGTAAAAGTGACGCTGCTCCCGAGGTTCGATGCCTTGAGGTTTGCCTCGAAATAGGCCTTGGCCAGGGCCGTGGATTTCGGGGCATCGTATTTATAATTGGTGCCGTCAAAGACCGCATTCCGCCCGACAGCAGCCAGGGTCGCCTGGTCGGCCATATCCTGGACGCGCTGCTTGACGGTGTTGCTGCGCTGGAAGTCGATGGCAAAGCCGGTGATCATCAGAATGGTCGAGAAGCTCAGGGCGAAAATCATCGCCACATTGCCACCGTTCGCCCGGCGAAGACGCCTCAACAGGGTCCTCAGTCCGACGCCTGGTTCGAGCATTTTGAACGCCATGCGCCCGCCAATCCACTATCGACGCATCCATTGGCGTCGGACTGAGCTTAAGAACGCGATCATGAATCAATCATTACCTGTAGTTGCATTTTCAGGGGCCGCCGATCGAAACCAGGGCAATCGGCAGGGCAGGACCTGACGGACACCCCACAAGCCGGTAGTGTGTGAAGGCTCATGCCCTTCGGAGGACCCATGTCTCAGCAGCAGGATGCCACCGCCTTTACCCGCACAGCCCATGCAGCCCTTGGGCGTATCCTGCCGGTGGATGACGGCCAGGATTTTGCCGACGCCCGGCGGGGTTTTCTGGGCACGATCCCCGATGCCACCATCCCCGGTGCAACAGGCAATCCCGTCTGGAGTATGAAGCCCTTTGAGTTTGTCGAAGGCCAGCGCCCCGATACCGTCAATCCCAGCCTGTGGCGGCAGGCCCGCCTGAACGCCATCCACGGCCTGTTCGAAGTCACACCCGGAATCTATCAGGTCCGCAATTTCGACATTTCCAACATCACCTTCATCGAGGGGGCGACCGGCTATATCGTCATTGATCCGCTGATCTCGGAGGAAACCGCCCGGGCCGCCCTGGCCCTCATGCGCCAGCATCGCGGTGACAAGCCGGTGACGGCGGTGATCTATACCCACAGCCATGTGGACCACTATGGCGGTGTGATGGGCGTGCTGTCCGACGCGGACATCCGCAATGGCCTGCGGATCATCGCCCCCGAGGGCTTCCTTGCAGAGGCGGTCAGCGAGAACGTCCTTCTGGGCAATGTCATGGGGCGACGGGCCACCTACATGTATGGGGCAACCCTGCCCAAGGGGCCCCGGGGCCATGTGGATTCCGGTCTCGGCAAGACGGTGTCGACCGGCAAGGTCACCCTGGTTCCGCCGACCGAGAGCGTCTCGACCACCGGATCACGCCTGACGGTCGACGGGGTGGACATCATCTTCCAGGTGACCCCGGACACCGAAGCCCCGGCCGAAATGAACTTCTTTTTCCCGCAGTTCCGGGCGCTTTGCATGGCCGAGAACTGCACCTGCAACCTGCACAACCTTTATACCCCGCGCGGAGCCCTGGTGCGGGATGCCCGGTCGTGGAGCCACTATATCGACGAAGCCTCGGCCATGTTCTGTGAGGACACCGACGTCCTCTTCGCCAGCCACCACTGGCCCCGCTGGGGTCAGGACCGGGCGCGGGACTTCCTGGCCAAGCAGGGCGACCTCTACAAGTTCATCCACGACCAGACCCTGCGCCTGGCCAATCACGGCCTGAACCCCACCGAAATCGCCGAGCGCCTGCGCCTGCCGCCCAGTCTTGAGGCCGAATGGCACACCCGCAGCTATTACGGGACGCTCAATCACAACGCCAAGGCGGTCTATCAACGCTATCTGGGCTGGTTTGACGGCAATCCGGCCAACCTTCACAAGCACCCGCCCGTTGAGGCCGGTGCCCGCTATGTAGCCCTGGCCGGGGGGGCAGACGCCCTGCTGGCCTCGGCACAGACGGCCTATGACCAGGGTGACTATCGCTGGGTGGCCGAGCTGGTGAACCATCTGGTCTTCGCCGAGCCCGACAACGCCGCCGCCCGGACCCTGCAGGCCAACGCCCTGGAGCAGATGGGCTATCAGGCTGAGTCCGGGCCCTGGCGCGCCTTCTATCTCACCGGCGCCCAGGAACTGCGCAATCCGCGTCCCAAATCTGACAAGCCGCGACAGGGGGCTGCTGGCCAACTCCGCGCCCTCCCCGCCGGTAGTCTGCTGGAAGCCCTGGCGGTCCGGCTGAATGGCGATGAGATCGGCGAGCGCACCTTCGCCTTCAACCTGACCTTTACCGAGACCGGCGAAGCCTTCAGCCTCAGCGTCCGCAATGGCGTCATGCACCACGCCCCGGGCAGGACAACCGGACCGGCAGATGAAGTCTCCCTGACCTGCGCCGCCCTGATCGCCCTGCTGATCGGCGAAACCACCATGTCGGACGCTGTGTCGGCGGGGAAGGTTTCCGGAGCCATAGCCGGGTTCCAGGACCTGCTCAGCCTGCTGGACCAGTTCGACTTCTGGTTCGAGATCGTCGCGCCCTAGGACCTGGATACCGGCCTTCGCCGGTATGACCGGGGGTGGGAAGTCGATCGCGGGCTATCCCCAAACACCGGTCACCCCGGCGGAGGCCGGGGTCCAGTCCGTAAGGCTCAGTGTCGCATGCAGGCCCTCGGAGCGGCCTCTCCGGACAGGGTGTGACCTGGGACCTGGATACCGGCCTCCGCCGGTATGACCGGGAGGGTGGGATAGCTTGTGGCCGTCTTCAGAAAGGCGCGCCACGTCCGATTGCTGAAATCAGCTTCTCGTCTGCCGGAAGCTGGCCGTCGAGCATCAGCATGGCCATGCCGTGGACCTGGGACCAGGCCAGGGTTACAGCCGCTTTCCGGATATCCGGAGAAGCGTCCGGGGAAAGCAGGGCCGCCACATTGCGTCGCAGCAGGTCCATGGCGGCATAGACATAGGTCTCGTCGGGATTGAGCATTTCGGCAGGCGGTTTGGTGGTCATCAGCAACCGGAACAGGGCCGGATTGGCCAGGGCGTAACGCACATAGGCCTGCCCCGTGGCGGCAAACCCCGCAGGTCCACCGCCTGCCGCCTTCATGGCGGCGGCCTGGGCTTCGTAAAGTCCGTCCGCACCATGCTTGCAGAGGGCATAGAGCAGGCTCTGCTTGTTGGGAAAGTGGCGATAGACGGCGGTCGGACTGACCCCCACCTGACGGGCGACCTCGCGCAGACTCAAGCCCTCCGCGGACTGGGTTTCCAGCAGGTCGAGGCCCGCCTTCAGCAGCGCCGCACGCAGGTCGCCGTGATGATAGGGCCGCTTGCTGTTTTCGATGTTGACACTGTTACCATCTGAGGACATGTTTTCACTGTAAACATTTTTCCTCCCCCACTCAAGAGCAGGTCTGCCATGACGAGCCCCATCGAAACTGCCATCCGCGCCACAGTGACCAAGGGCCTTGGTGCCGTCGCGGATTTCAATCGCGCCCGCCTCGCCGCCACGGCGTCAAAGAGCCCCTTCCTCGAAGGCGTTCACAAGCCGATGGACGCCGAACTGACCCTGGAGTCCCTGAAGGTCACCGGGTCCATTCCCCGCGAGCTGGACGGCAGGTATCTGCGCATTGGCCCGAACCCGGCAACCCCGCCGGTTCCGGCGGCCTATCACTGGTTCACCGGCGACGGCATGGTCCATGGGGTGCGCCTCAAGGACGGTCAGGCCCTCTGGTACCGCAATCGCTGGATCCGCTCGAAAGCCGTTTCACGCGCCCTGGGCGAGACCGAAGCCCCCGGCCCGCGCCACGGCCCCTCCGATACGGTCAATACGAACGTTCTGGGCCATGCAGGGGCGACCTGGGCCCTGGTGGAAGCTGGCGGATATCCGGTGCGTCTCGGCGAAGACCTCCAAACCCTCGCCCACGATCCCTTCGGAGGCACCCTGAAGGGCGGCTTTTCGGCCCACCCCCACCTGGATCCCGACACCGGCGACATGCACGCCATCTGCTATGAGGGACCCGAGCTCAACACCATCCGCCATGTGGTGGTGAACCCCCAGGGCCAGGTGACCCGGGAACTGCCCATCCCGGTCCACAACGGCCCCTCCATCCACGACTGCATGATCACCAGGAGCTATGTGATCATCCTCGACCTGCCAGTGACCTTCTCCATGAAGACCATGCTGGCCGGCCACGCCTTCCCCTACCGCTGGAACCCCGACCACAAGGCCCGGGTCGGCCTCCTGCCCAAGGCCGGAACCGCCGACGGGATCATCTGGTGTGATGTGGAGCCCTGCTATGTCTTCCATCCCTGCAACGGGTTTGAGACGGCAGACGGCAAGGTCATCCTCGATGTCTGCGCCCATGACACCATGTTCGCCGACAATACGGGCGGGCCAGACTCCAGGACCGTGACCTTTGAACGCTGGACCATTGATCCTGCCTCGAAATCTGTGGCCCGCAGGGTGATCGACGCCGATGGCCAGGAATTCCCCCGGCCAAATGAAACCCTGATGGGCAAGCCCTACCGCTTTGCCTACACCATGGCCCTGCCCAAGGGCTTTGATGCCGCCGCTGCGGACCAGACCCGGATCTACAAGCACGACCTTGAGGCCGGAACCCGCCAGGTCCACGACTTCGGCGAAGGCCGCCTGCCCGGCGAATTCGTCTTCGTGCCGCGCGCGGGTGCTAGGGCCGAGGATGACGGCTGGCTCATGGGCTATGTGATCGACCTGAAGGGTGAGACCACCGCCCTGGTCATCCTCAATGCCGACGATTTCGAGGGCGCGCCCCAGGCGGAGGTTCACATCCCCCACCGGATTCCGCCCGGCTTCCACGGCAACTGGGCGCCGACGGCTGGCTGACCCTGTCGTTTTCCCCGCCCGCCGATTGAGCCCGACCCGCAATCCGTCGATAGGTGGGGAAAGGTTCGGGCGGGGAAATGATATGGTCTACAAACTCTACGGCACGCCAGGGTCGCTCTATACCGGCAAGGCGCGATCCTATCTGATCAAGCAGGGCATAGCCTTCGAGAACCGCGCCGCCGGTGAAGACCGCTTCCGGGCCGAGATCGTCCCCCAGACCGGCCGCTGGATCATCCCCATTCTCGAAGCTGAGGACGGATCCCTGGTCCAGGACGGGTCAGAAATCATCGCTCACTTCGAGGCCAGGGGCCCGACCCGTTTCCCGGCCTATCCCGACACGCCCCGTCACCGGCTGATCGCCCAGATCTTCGAGCTGTTCGGCGGCGAAGGCCTGCTGCGGCCCGCCATGCACTATCGCTGGAACTTCGACGAGACCAACCGGGCCTTCCTGTCCCGGGACTTCCCCGCCGCCCTGGCCCCCACCGGTGCCTCTGATGAGGCCCAGGCCGAAGTCTTCGCCATGGCCAGCGGTCGCATGCGCAAGGCCATGGGCCAGTTCGGCGTCTCTCCGGAGTCCATCCCGGCGGTTGAAGCCAGCTATGCCCAATTCCTCGCCCTGTTCGAGGCCCATCTGGCGGCCTGCCCCTACCTGCTGGGCGGCCGTCCGACCCTGGGCGACTATGGCCTGATCGCCCCCCTCTACGCCCACCTGGCCCGTGACCCCTACCCCGCCCAGATGATGAAGCAGACCGCCTTCCGGGTCTGGCGCTGGACCGAGCGGATGAACGCCGCCGACCAGGACGCCGGCGAGTATGGCGAGGTCGCCCCGGACCTCTTCGAAAACGACGGCGTGCCCGACACCCTCAAGGCCCTGCTGGCCTTCGTGGCCGAGGACTACCTACCCGAGGTCCGCGCCTATGTCGCCTACACCAATGACTGGATCGGCAGACACCCGAACCTGGAAGCCGGAACCAACGGCCTACCCCGCAAACAGGACCGCGGCATCGGCCTGACCAGTTTCGACTGGCGCGGCCACGAGATCACCGTCGCGGTCATGCCCTACCGGATCTACCTCCTGCAGAAGATCCAGGATGTCTTTGACGCGGCTGCGCCTGCCGATCAGGCGGCCATGGCGGAGTTGCTGGCGGAGACGGGGTTGTCGGACCTGCTGACCCTGAGGGCCAGCCGCAGGGTTGAGCGGCGGGACCATCTGGAGGTTTGGGCTTAGGCGAGGTCGGGGGACAGAGTCAGTCGCTAGGCGCACGCTTGGTGGCCGCTCTGCTCCTGAAAGCGGCTCTCGGGCATTCTACCCGTGAGCATACCGTTCGAAGTTCCGAGAAGTGGTAGAAAGCCGCCTTTGCCGCGACGACTATTCAAAGACCACTTCTAGCGGAACTTAGACCAATAGCGCTCCTATGCCGGGCTTGGGGCACCTTTGGGTGGTCAGCTAGGGCTTCGATA
>CAIYSH010000466.1 GCA_903928755.1 uncultured Alphaproteobacteria bacterium
CACCCTCGCGGGAGCCTATCTGAAGTGCATAATTTAGAAAGACCGGTGGAGGTTGAGGGGGCCCTTGATTTGGCCAGCGGCCGAGCGCATCTTCCCGTCATGACAACGACAGGAAAACGTCCGGGAGCAGCCCAAGGTTCGGGAATGGCCGAGCGGCCTGTCGTCTATCGCGGCATCAAGCTGGCGCCTATGTTCGGAAAGCGTTCGGCGATCTCAAAAGCGATCCGCGACGACCTGAAAGCGGTTTCGGAACAGAGCCGTGGCGAACCCGCCAAGGCCTAAGCTCGATCCTGCCAAATCGGTCTTCATCAACTGCCCGTTTGACGACAGATTTCGACCGATCCTGCGGGCCATCTGCTTTGCAGTCATCTCATCGGGCTATGCGCCCCGTTGCGCATTGGATTCAACTGACGGAGCCGAAGTGCGGGTGGCAAAGATCGCCGCCCTGATCGGGGCTTGCGATTGGGGCGTTCATGACCTGTCGCGGGTGGAAGTCGAACCCGGCGGCGTTCCAAGGTTCAACATGGCCATGGAGCTGGGCCTGCATTTGGGGGCTCGACTGCTGGGCGAGAAACGGCACAGGCGTAAGAGGGCCTTGATCCTCGACGCCGAGCGACATCGCTATGACTCGGCCCTGTCAGATATCAGCGGGCAAGATATCGAGTGTCATAACAATGACCCCGATCAGGCTATTGCCTGTGTTCGCAACTGGCTGTCGGAGCATAGGCCGCATAATGCGCCGCCCCTACCGGGACCCGGCGCCATGCAGGCGGACTACCGAGTATTCCAAGACGAGGTCGGACCTGTCTTGGCAAGGCGGCGCCTCGATCCGGATCAACTGACCCACAGCGATTTCCTGTGGCTTGTTAGGGACTGGATCGCCTCCAGGGCAGAGGCCTCTCCGGACGCGCCGTGACCTAGGACCTGGATACCGGGTTTGCCGGTAAGTCCGGGGCTTTCTACAATTAAATCAAC
This sequence comes from uncultured Alphaproteobacteria bacterium, assembly GCA_903928755.1. GTDB lineage: Bacteria > Pseudomonadota > Alphaproteobacteria > Caulobacterales > Caulobacteraceae > Phenylobacterium. The sequence continues at coordinate 976 of CAIYSH010000466.1, forward strand.
GCTCCAGCCGGGGCGCAAGGAGTCATGTCTGATGAAGCACAGTGATCTGCTCAGTGAGGCCCAGGCGGCCTTTGCCCTGGCGTGTGAGGTGGAGGGGGAGAACCGGCGGGCGGCGGCGGATGATATCCGGTTTGCACGGCTGGGGGAGCAGTGGAGCCCGCGGGTGCGGGCCGAGCGGCAAGCCGAGGGGCGGCCCTGTCTGACCATCAACCGGCTGCCGGCCTTCATCCGGCAGGTGGTCAATGACGCGCGTCAGAACAAGCCGGCCATTGTCTGCCATCCTGTGGGGGATGGGGCAGATCCCAAGACCGCCGAGCTGCTGAACGGCCTGATCCGGCATATCGAGCAGTCGAGCGATGCGGAGGTGGCCTATGATACGGCCCTGGACTTCGCGGTGACCGGCGGGTTCGGCTATTTCCGGATCAATACGCGATACGCCGACGACGACAGCTTCCATCAGGACCTGGCCATTGAGCCGGTGGCTGATCCGTTCAGCGTCTATGGCGACCCGTTTTCCACGGGGGCGGATTCCGCCGACTGGAACCTGGCCTTTGTGGTGGAGAGCCTGACCCGCAAGGCCTTCGAGGCCCGCTGGAAGGGGGCAGAGGTCTGCGACTGGAGCGGCGGTGAGGGGGCTGAGCGGCGCTTGACTGGCGGGGTGCGGGACGGCGCGGCGCGGGTGCGGCTGGCCGAGTTCTGGCGGCGCGAGACCGTGGTCCGCAATCTGCTGGCCCTGTCGGACGGCCAGGTGGTGGGGCAGGATGTCTATGAGGCGCAGAAGGCGCTGTTCGATGCCGCGGGTGCCAGCGTGGTAGGCCGACCAAGGCCCGCGACCAGCCACAAGGTGACCCAGTTCATATTGTCGGGCGCCGAGGTCCTGGAGACCGTGGACTGGGCCGGGCGCTATATCCCCATTGTGCCGGTCTATGGAGAGGCGATCCATGTGGACGGCGCCCGGCGCCTCCGGTCCCTGGTGCGGGACGCCAAGGACCCTCAGCGCATGTATAACTACTGGCGGACAGCCTCGACCGAGTTGGTGGCCCTGGCACCCAAGACGCCGTTCATCGGGCGGCGGGGGGCGTTTGATACGGACGCTGCCAAGTGGGCGAGCGCCAACACCCAGTCCCATGCCTTCATCGAATATGACGGTCCTGAAGCCCCGCAGAGGCAGCCCTATGCCGGGGTCCCGGCGGGGGCCCTGCAGGAGGCGCTGAATGCCAGCGACGACATGAAGGCGATCATGGGCATGTATGACGCCAGTCTGGGGGCCAGGTCCAACGAGACCTCAGGCAAGGCGATTCTGGCCCGGCAGAGGGAGGGGGATGTCTCGACCTTCCACTATATCGACAATCTGAGCCGGGCGATCCGGCATGCCGGGCGGATCCTGATCGACCTGATCCCCAGGGTTTACGCGGCGCCACGGATGGTGCGGATCCTGGGGGCCGGTGGCGAGGCAGAGATGGCGGCGATCAACCAGCCTTTGCCGGGGGCGCTGGAGAAGGTGTTTGACCTGAGCGTCGGGCGCTATGACCTGACGGTCAGTGCCGGGCCATCCTATACCTCAAGGCGCGAAGAGGCGGCCAGCCAGATGATCGAGCTGATCCGCGCCTATCCGCCGGCGGCACCGCTGATCGGGGACCTTTTGGCGAAGAACCTGGACTGGCCAGGTGCCGATGAGGTGGCCAAACGGCTGGCGGCGCTGAATCCCGCCCGGCCCTAGGCCTTGGCCTGTCGCGTTAAATGTTCTCCTTTTGTTCTTGACAGCTGGAGTCGTTTTGCTTATATTATATCCATGGTGACCTGTTGCGTTTGGAGCCCTTGAGGGGGACCTGCCGGGTCGGCGGTGGCTGCGCGGACGGACCTTTGGACGTCTGCCTTTTTCAAAATTCCGAGGTGCTGATGATGCCTATGAACACGCCCGAAGGGGCTGTGAGCGATGACCTGTCCCTGGACGCTGACATGCTGCCAGAGGCGGAAGAGGACTTTGATGATGAAGACTATGAGGTCGAGCATCAGGGACAGGTCTATCGCGTCCCTTCGGCCCTGAGGGACCTGGTGGAGGCGGGGGCAAACCATGCTCACGGCACCGCCGAACTGGCCCGGCACAGGGCCGATTTCGAGGCCCATGCCGAGCGTGTGGGGGCGACCCTGGCGGACCGGGCACAACTTCACCTGCTGGACCAGCAGATTGCCGGGTTCGAAGGGGTGGACTGGCCAGGGCTGGGGGCGTCGAACCCCGACCAGGCCCGGGCCCTTTGGGGGCATTATCAACAGGCGCGCCAACTGCGGGATCACTATGCCGAGGCCTTGACCCATGCTGACCAGCAGGCCGGTCTCGAAGCCGACCGGCAGGCGGCGGCCCAGTGGCTGAAAACCGGTGAGGACCTGAAACGGACCATTGAGGGCTGGTCGCCAGAGGTGGCGGCCAAGCTGGTGGCCTATGCCCGGGCGTTTGGTGTGACCGTCGATGACCTGCGCGAGATCGCTGACCCGCGCCTGTGGCGGATCCTGCACCGGGCCCATGCCGGGGATGAGGCGAAAGCCGCGCGGGACAGAGCTTTGGCGGCCGAAAAGCTGGCCTCGATTCGGCCGGCCGTTCGGGTGTCGGGAGGGTCTGCCGGGCCTGGGGGCGTGGCGGACGACATGCCGGTCCGCGACTGGATTTCCCGCCGCAACGCCCAGACCCGGCGGCGTTAGGGGTTTCTCCGACCGGTCATGCCGGCGGAGGCCGGCATCCAGGTCACAGGGCTCTGAGTTTGAGGGGAGGCTGCTCCCCGGGCGTCTGGACGGGTGCTGCGGCCTTATGAACTGGACCCCGGCCTTCGCCGGGGTGACCGGGGGGTGGGGAGGGTCTGCGGACTGTTTTTCATTCCACCGGTCATGCCGGCGTAGGCCGGCATCCAGCTCGTAGGGTTTTGAGCTTCCGGAGAGGGTGCTCATCGGGCGCCAGATACCACGGCCTTCGCCGGGGTGACCGGTTTTTTCGATCAAATTCAACATTTTAACGACCGCCCGTGGTGGGCGGGCGAGAGGAGGACTTATGCCCAACAGTTTGCTGTCGGCGACCACGGTGACCCGTGAAGCCCTGCGGGTTCTGCATCAGAAGCTGAACTTTGTCGGCTCGATTACCCGCGATTATGACGAGAGTTTTGCCAGACAGGGGGCCAAGATCGGCGACACCCTGAAGGTGCGGCTGCCCAACCAGTATGTGGTGCGGTCTGGCCCGACCCTGGCGGCCCAGGACACCAGCGAATCCAGCGTCGACCTGAAGGTGGCGACCCAGAAGGGCGTGGACCTGAACTTCACTTCGGTGGATCTGACCATGACCCTGGACGATTTCAGTGACCGGATCCTGGAGCCGGCCATGAGTGTGCTGGCGGCCAATATCGAGTCCGACGCCATGACCATGTATGCCGATGTCTTCAACCAGGTGAACAATCACGGCCAGGCGGCGACCTTTGCCAGGGTGCTGCAGGGTCGCAAGATGCTGGTGGACAATCTGGCCCCCCTGGCCGGTCGGACGGCCAATCTGAACACCCAGGACAATGTGGACCTGGTGGACGGATTGAAGGGGCTGTTCAATGACCGCGACGCCATCTCGGCCCAATACCGCGAGGGCTATATGGGGCGGACCGCGGGGTTCGACTTCATGGAGAACACCCTGTGGCCCAGCCATGGGCGTGGCACAGGGGCAGGCTATACAGCCAACACCCTGCCGGCCGCCCTGCCGGTGTCTGCGACGCCGGTTTCGGTGCTGAACGTGACGGCGGGCACAGGCACCCTGGCCCGGGGAGAGGTCTTCACCCTTGCCGGCGTCTATCGGGTCCATCCCGAAACCAAGGCCATGACCAGCCAGCTGCAGCAGTTCGTGGTCACCCAGGCCTTTGCGGGCGGTGCAGGGGCGGTGTCGATTGCGCCAGCCATCATCCTGGCCGGGGCGATGCAGAATGTGGTCGTCGCCTCGCCCAATGGTGCGGCAGCCCTGAACATTGCCGGAGCGGCATCGACCCCCCACGGGATCTCGATGGCCTATCACAAGAGTGCCTTCGCCTTCGCCACTGCCGACATGATCATGCCCCGGGGCGTTGATTTCGCGGCCCGGGAGGTGTTCGACGGGGTGTCCATGCGGATCGTCCGCCAGTACGACATCAACAACGACAAGTTCCCCTGCCGCCTCGACGTCCTCTACGGCTTCAAGACCGTGCGGCCGCAGATGGCGGTGCGCCTGGCCAACAATTAGGGGGTCGGCGTGGGACTGAGCACCTATGGCCAGCTGAGGGCGGCGATCGCCGACTGGCTGGAGCGGGGCGACCTGACCGAGCGGACCGCCGACTTCGTCGCCCTGGCGGAGTCCCGGCTGAACCGCACCCTGCGGGCCCGATGCCTGGAGAGCGACCAGACCCTGTCGGCGACGCCGGGGTCGAGGTCGGTGCCCCTGCCTTCGGGATTCCGCGAGGCCCTTGGCCTGTGGCTGGAGACACCCGCAGGTCGCCTGGACCTGGCCTATTGCGACCCGGGGGAGATGGAGGTGGACAAGGCCCCCGGACAGCCCCTGGCCTGGGCGATTGATGGCGGTCAGCTGGTTTTCGACCGGCCCTGCGATCGGGCCTATGGCCTGACCCTGCGCATGCTGGGGCGGCTGGCCCTGTCCGACAGTCAGCCGGTCAATGGCGTCCTGACGGATTATCCGGACCTCTATCTGTTCGGCGCCCTGGTGGAGGCGGCCCCCTATCTGCGGGATGCCGACCTGCTGGGCCTGTTTGCAGCCCGTTTCGAGGCCGCCCTCACCGAGGCGCGGATCAAGGAGGGGCGCCACCGCACCCTGTCGGTCCTGAGGCCTGATCCGGTGCTCACGGCCGGGGGGCGGCCATGACCGCAAGCCCTGGACCGCGGATTCCACCAGAGCTCAGGCCTCTGCTGGGCGATGTGCTGGAGGGGCTGAGGGGGCTTGCCGTTCCCCAGGCCCCGACAGCCCTGTTTGCCTGCACGGCCGCAGACCTGCCACCCGCCGGGACCTGGCCGCAAAGCCTGGTGCTGGTGAAGGACCTCAACATTCTGGCCCATTCCGACGGCGTGCGCTGGATCCGTCAGGACACTGGAGGCGCCATCTAGATGCCATCATCCTTTACCCCGCGCCTGCGACTGGAAATGCAGGCCGCAGGCGAAAACCTGAACACCTGGGGGGCCCCCAAGCTCAATGCGGTGATCGCCCGACTGGACTTTGCCATTGCCGGCTGGACCAATGTGGCCCTGACCGGAGACTATGCCCTGACCGCGTCCAATGGTGACGATGAGGCCAGGTCGGCCCTGCTGAAATTCACCGGAACCGGTGGCAGCACCGTGACCCTGCCTTCGGTCAGCAAGCGCTATGACGTGATGAACGGGGCCGCCGGGCCGGTGACCCTGACCACCGGGGCCGGCACGGTGGCGATCCTGGGACCAGGCGAGCTGGCGACCGTGATCAGTGACGGGGTCCATGTCTACAAGGTCCGCGCCACCGAGTTTGGCGGGGCCCGGCTGAGCGGGATCGGTGATCCGGTCAGCCCGCAGGATGCCGTGACCCGGGCCTATGTCGACGCCCAGGTCTTTGCCAGTTTTTCCGGGGCCCTGCCGGGACAGGCCGGCAATGCCGGTGCCGTGCTGAAGACCAATGGAACCAGCCCGGCCTGGGCCGTCCTGAGCACAGGCGATCTGGCCGACTATGTCGCTGACCAGGCCAGCCGGGGTGCCGCCCAGCGGGCCTTTGCCGTGGCCGCTGCCCTTGCCCTCTGATCCACACCCAAGACTGAAGGAGGCTCCATGCCTGCAACACCCAACAGCATCATTACTCCGCAGATTCCCCGGGCTGCAACCGCGGCCCTGGCCAATGCCAATACTGTCCTGACCGATGTGCCAACCAATACCGTCCTGCTGGCGACAGCCGGCCCCAATGGCGGCCGGGTGACGCGGATCAGTGCCATTCCCCGTGCTGCCCTGGCCGCCACCGTGATCCAGCTGTTCCGGTCGACGGATGCCGGGGTCACCAAACGCCTGTTCGACTGCGCCCTGATGCCTGCGTGCGCCATGACGACCGGGACGGACATCCCGACGACGGACTTCGGGTATTCCGAGACCAATCCGATCCTGCTGCAGGCCGGCGAGACCATCTACGCTGCCCTTGGCGCGGCGGCCAATGTCTGTGTCCTGGCCGAATGGGGTGACTATTGATGCCCGGCCTGCGTGGCTGGCTGGGTCAGTCCTTCTCCGGGACCAGGCGCCCGGAGACCCAGAGCTATGTGGCCAATTTCGGCGCCGGAACCAGCACCTGGGTCTGTCCGAGGACGGGGAGATACCGGGTTGTGCAGTGGGGTGGGGGAGGTCCGCGAGGTGGAGGATCTGGGGGAGATGGAGCGGGGCACGCCCAGACTGTACGTTGGATAATGGCAGGTCAGGTTCTTCAAATTGTCGTCGGGCAAGTCTTTGAAGGTGTTAATGGCGGTGCTGCGACCGTTCTTTTCCCAGACTCTACTCTTGTCATCACCACGGGCGGAGGTCGAGGCAATGGCCCCATTCAACCGGGCACGGCTACTGGAGGGGATGTCAATGTTCCTGGTCAGGCTCGCTCCGGCTTAAACGGAGGGTCTGCAGGCTCCTACGGCCTATTCACAGGCGGAGCTGGGGGGATCGCGACTTACGAATTTCAATCCGGCGGAAATCCTGGTGGTGGTGCCTACGATGGTGGAGCAGCAGGTGCGAGCAGCGGTCCGGCCTTGGTCCTGATTGTGTTTGAAGGGAGCACCTAGCCTATGAGAATTCCACTTGATCCGCCACCCGGGCTTTGGGCGGAGGATACGTCGCATGCGGCTGCCGGGCGGTGGGCAGATGGGTCCAATGTCCGGTTCTGGCGAGGGCGGCCCCAGGTGATTGGTGGGTGGGAGCGGCTGACCGGGCAGGCGCTGAACGGCGTCTGTCGGGGGGCGTTCGGATGGACGGATCGCGCCGGGATCCAGACCTTCGCCTTTGGCACCCATACGGGTCTGCAGGTCTGGCGGGGCGGTGGGCTCTATGACATCACCCCGGTCGGCCTTGCCCCGGGTCTGGTGGATGGGGCCGGGGGGCAGGGATTCGGGACCGGCACCTATTCTTCCGGAAACTTCTCGGAGCCGGCCGCCGGAGATATTTTCCCCCGCAGCTGGTCTTTCGGGGCCTGGGGCGAAACCCTGCTGGCCAGTCCGCGGGGCGGCACACTGGTGGCCTGGGGCAACAACCCTGCTGCAGTAGCCACCCCTGTGGTCGGTGCCCCGCTGCAGATTACCCAGATTCTGACGGCCCCAACCGATCAGGTCTTTGCCCTGGGCTGTAATGAAGAGGTTTCGGGGCGCTTCAACCCCCTGTGTCTGCGGCATTCCTCAGTGCGAAAGAGCGGCGAGTGGACAACAGGACCGGCGACTACGGCGCGGGAATACATCCTGCCGGGCGGTGGTCGTATCGTCGGTGGGCGGGTGATCGGATCCTCCCTGCTGGTCTGGACCAATCATGCCCTGTTTCTGGGAAGCTTTGTCGGATCGGTGGGCCAGCCCTGGCGTTTTGACCGGGTTGGCGAGCGGTGCGGCCTGATCGGGCCCCAGGCGGCGGCTGTGGCGGGCCAGTCTGCCTACTGGCTGGGACCCGACCTGCAGTTCTACCGCTATGACCTGGGCGGGGCGGCCGAGGTCCTGCCCTGCAGCGTGCGCCGGGACATGGCCGATAACCTGGCCGCTTCGCAGGGAGACAAGATCTGCGCCTCCACCATCTCGCTGTATGGCGAGGTGCGCTGGGACTATCCCGATCAGAGGGACGGGGTGGAAAACAGCCGTTATGTCCTGTTTTCCACGCTGGATGGGGCCTGGAGCCGGGGCGAAATGTCCCGGACGGCGATGATTGATGCCGGGCCTGCCGCCCATCCCGTCGGTGTTGATCCACAGGGCGCGATGTTTCATCACGAGCGTGGGCAGAGCGCCGACGGGTCCGGATTCAGCTGGTTCATTGAAACTGCCGATCAGGTCATGGATGAAGATCGCACGGTCATGGCGCGGGGAATCTGGCCCGATATCGCTGATCAGGTGGGTCCTGTAAAATTAAGTTTTTTCAGCCGGTTGACGCCGCAAGGTGAGGTGGTTGCAAGCGGTCCATTTGCTCTGGTGCCGGGGCAGGCGCGAGCGGACTTCCGCGCCACGGGCCGGTTTTTCCGGATCCGGTTCGCCGGTAATTCGGCACCAACTGCCTGCCGGATCGGCAGGCCGGTTTTCAATGTGGAACTGGCGGGCAGCCGTTAGCTTCCATGTCCCCGGAAACCTGGATGCGGTGCCGATCCTGGCTGCTGCCGGCCTTGCGCCCGGCATGCGGCACCGAGGCAAGCCTGGTCGAAGACCTTGTGGCCGGCCGCGCACATCTGTGGGTCGGCGAGGCGGCGGCCCTGGTGACCCAATGCGTGGATGAACCCGCTGGTCGCACCCTGCATGTCTGGCTGGCGGGAGGAAATCTTGCCGAAATCCTGAACCTGAAACCCGGGGTCGAGGCCTGGGGTCGGGCGCAGGGCTGCGTCCGCTTGACCCTCTGCGGCCGGAAGGGCTGGCGGCGGGTGCTTGGCCCCCTGGGCTTCGAGGTCCTGGGTGATGAACTCATGAGGAGACTTTGATGGGAAAGAAAAAGACGAAGACCAATTCAACAGAGACCAGCCATTCGGTGGTGACACCGACCAATGCCGACTGGGTCAGCCAGGGCGCACAGTCCCTCAGCGACCGTGTTGCCGCACTGGGGCAGGGTGATCCAACCCGGTTCATTGCCCCGCTTTCGACGCTGGAATCCCAGGCCGCCGGTGCTGCGGCCGGGCTGGGGGCAGGTCGGGGCCCGCAAGGGGGCGCCTGGTCGCCGCCTTCAGCCATGACCTACGGCTCCAGTCCAGGGGCTGAGGCTGATCCCTGGCTGACAGGGGTGATGAAGAGCCGGGCCCCGCAAGCGAGCAGCGCCAGCCTGCTGGACAATCTGGATGCCTACCAGAACCCCTACAGGCGACAGGTGACCGACGCGGCCATGGCGGACTTCGATGCCGAGGCGGGGCGGACCCGGGCGGCGCAGGACCTCAGCCTGGCAGGTGAGGGGGCCTTCTCCGGGTCCGGGGCAGCCCTGACCCGGGCGCAGACTGAGGGGGAACTGGCCCGGGCCAGAAGTTCCCAGCTGTCAAAGCTGCTGTCGGACATGTTCACCACAAGTGCCGGTCTGGCCGGACAGGATGCCGACCGGCGTCAGCAGGTTTCGATGGTCAATGCGCAACTGGCCCAGCAGGATCAGATCCAGAAGGCTCAGCTGTTTTCCCAGGACCAGCAGCAAAGGGCACAGATGGCGCAGTTCCAGGCCCAGTATGGCCTCGATCAGGATGCCAATGCCCGCGCAAACATAGCCGCCCAGGCCGCACTTGGTGCCCAGTTGCGGGGGGTAGACCAGACCCAGAGACAGGCGCCCCTGACCACGCTGGGCCAGCAGATCGACATGTTTTCCGGCCTGCCCTCTGCCCTGTTCCACGGGCAGATCACCGACACCCGGGGATCCGGCAGCTCCACGACGACGGAAACGGGCGGGACGGTTGCCGATCTGCTGAATGCTGCCTTCGGGGCGAAAGACCTGTTGAAGTCGTGGTGATGTCGACGATGGACAGAGAAATGACCCTGGCTGCCCTGCAGGAGAGCCAGATCAATACCCTCCAGCAGATCGGCGCAAGCCTTGGTGCCCTGACCCGGCGGCTGGAAGGCCTGACGGTCAAGGTCGATGATGTCCGTGAGCGGCTGGTCCGGCTGGAAGCCCAGGAGGCCGGCAAGCTGGTGGACGGGGTCCGGGGGGAGTTGCAGCTTGCCCTTGGACGTCTGGATGCCCTGGAGTCCCAGAGGGACAGGGTGGTCGGTGTGGCCTGGTTCTGGGGCTGGATCAGCCGTAGTGCACCCTGGATTGCCGCCGGCCTGGCCGCCATTCTGGCCGTCATGGGCCTGAAGGGGCGTTCGCCATGACCCGGGAGGTCGAGACCCATCGGGTCCCGCTCCGGGGGCATTGGTTCAGGGAACTGGCGTCCAGACAACCATGGCCTTCTCCAGGACATAGGCCCGGATGTCGGCGGGCCAGGACCGGGTCAGGTCTTCGAACCTGACCGCATCGTCCGCATAGAAGGCACGCAGGGCCTCTTCATAGTCAGCCAGGTTTCCGGCCAGGGCAGAAAGGGCGCTGTACGCGATGTCCTGTGCCTGGCGGCGGGCATCCTGACCGGCATTGTCCCGCCGTGCGGCTTCGACCAGGCGACGAAGCGCCGCAGAAGCACCTCCGGGCTGAGCGTTCAGCCAGTCCCAGTGTCGGGGCAGGAGGGTCACTTCCCGGGGAATGACACCGAGTTTCGGGCGACCGCGACCTGCCCTGACCGAGTCGGTGGAGGGTCCGGAATATCGGGCCGTGATGTCAGCCCTGTCCCCCCGTACGTCGAGGTCGAAGGGCCGGCCGGTCTGATCATCAATCACCAGGACGGATCCGGTCCTTGACGCAAGGGCCACGGCAACTTCGGCCAGGGTGCCGCGGGCGATGATGTTCTGATCCGCGAAGGCAGTGCAGGTCGACATGGTGGCGCTCCAGGAGACAAGGTGGACCAATTATCATCCGGGTAATAATAAGTCCAGTGCAGATCCGGGCACGAAAAAGGGCGCATCGTATCCGATGCGCCCTGAACGCCGACCCGAGGGTCGGAAAAGATGGTGCCACCGCAGGGACTCGAACCCTGGAC
>CAIYSH010000467.1 GCA_903928755.1 uncultured Alphaproteobacteria bacterium
AGACCCGCAGACGATGGTCCTTGATGCCGGGCAGGGCGTCATAGTCTTCCGTCTTGGCCTGCAGGGGTGTGTGGATCGCATTGGGTGCAAAATAGATGAAGAAAGGCCGGTTCCGGTTCGCATGGATTGACCTGACAGCCTCTTCAGCGAGGTAGTCGGTCATATAGCCCTTGGGTGCGAACATCGCTGATCCATTATACTGGATCATGTAAGGCGCGATCGGCCAGATAAAACGATCGATCGGATCCCAGGGTTGTTTGGCGTTTTCGACATTCCTGTCGTCCTCAGGCAGGTATTTTGACCCCCCACCCATGAAACCGAGGCTTTCGTCAAAGCCCCGTTGCTCTGGCCGCGTTCCCGGTGCGCTGCCCAGGTGCCATTTTCCGAAATGGAGCGTGTGGTAGCCCCGCGCCTGCAGCACCTTGGCAATCATGATTTCCGAAGGGGGTACGGCCAGCATGTTGACCGCTGCTGCGCCCTTTGCCGTCCCGGGCGGCATCTCCTTCACACGCTCCTGGAAGAAGTGGGGAAGGGCGAAATCTCCTGGCGCATGTTCAGCCGAAGCCAGTCTCTCCATCAGAACCGGAGCCGGGGTGAACTCGAAGCCGAAGCGGGTCGCGTACCGACCCGTCATGACGGTCGCCCGCGAAGGCGCGCAGGTGGCGTTGCCGTCATATCCGCGATCGAAAGAGACACCCTCGTGTCCGATCGAATCGATGTTTGGGGTCGGGACCTGTCCCCCGGCGATACCGCCGCCGTTAAAGGTGATGTCGTTATAACCCATGTCGTCCGCAAGGATGACGATGATGTTGGGCGGTCGCTTCCCTGCCGGTGCGGTGTCAGGTCCCTGTGCCCAGACTACTGGCCGGTTGGGTGCAATGTGCGGAAGCTGTGTTCTGGCAATGGCGATCAGGATGTCATCGCGAAAGTGGAATGCCAGGCCAAGCAGGGCCGTCAGGGTCAGCAGTCCAAGGGCGGCCGAGGTCCGGAACTTCATGTGCTGATATCCTTTTGCCCTACCCTGGACAGGCAGGGCCGCATTCAAGGCTAGCGTATGGCGATCACGGGCGCCATGCTTGGATGCAGGGCGGGTTCCAGCGCTGCCTGGCCGTGCAAGGATACTGACGAAGTGATTGCCCCCTACGTCCTCTATGGCTCCTATGCGTCTTACTACACCGCAAAGACCCGGTCCTATCTGCGCAAGAAGGGCGTAGCCTTCATTGAGCGTCTGCCGAGCCATCCAAGGTTCCGGAGCCATGTCAGACCTGCGTCCGGCAGCCACCGCATCCCCCAGCTTGAAACGCCGGATGGCCAGGTCTTTCAGGACAGCACCGTCATTTTTGATGCGGTGGAACAGCTTTGTCCTGAGCCGGCCGCATTGCCGTTAACGCCCCGACAAAGGCTGATTGCCCATTTGCTTGAGCTCTTTGCCAGTGAAGGTCTCGTCCATCTGGCCTGGCGGTATCGCTGGTTCTTTGAGGAAAACCTGCACTTCGTGAAAATGGATTTCGGGCGTTCATTCCGTCCGCAGGGCGATGACGAAGAGTTGCTTCATTATGGCCAGGTGATTGCAGACCGGATGCTGTCCCGGGGCGGGGTCATCGCACCGGATGCAGACCTGCTGGCATCAATGGAACAGAGCTATGTTCATCTTCTGAAGGTGCTGGACGCACATTTCAGGCTTCACCCCTACATGCTGGGTGGGCGGCCCTCCGCGGCTGATTTCGCCTTCATGGGAGCCCTTCACGCGCACATGGGGCGTGATCCGGTCCCTCTCAGGGTCATGCAGAACCATGCGCCAAGGGTTTTCCGATGGGTTGAGCACATGAACACCCCCGACCTTCAGTCCCCGGAATTTTCTGAAACCCCCCTGGCTTTCCTGGCCGATGACGCCATCCCTGAAACCCTGATACCTGTTCTTTCTCATCTGATTTCAGACCAGGCGGAACGGATCATCCTTGAGGCGCTGGCCTATGAGCAATGGGTTGCAGAGACCGATCCGGATCCAGACCACCCTCTGGGCGACCAACAGGACCAGCCTGTTCTCCCCAAGGTGACCTTTGTTCGGAACGGAAACCCGATTTCCGCGAGCGCGAGCTTGCAGACCATCTGGCTGTTGCAACGCTCGCTGGGCTTCTATGCGACCCTGGGCCCTGAAGACCGACAGGCCTGTGCTGACCTGTTTGCCCAGTTTGGCGGTGCCGAGCTGTTGACCCTGCAGATTTCGAGGCCAACCATAAGACGGAACAACCGCTTTCATATCGCGGCACCCTGACCGTCCGGTCCGGTCGGAGTTTGAGCTAAAGCCCTGCCAGGACACCACCGTCTACATAGACGGTCTGTCCGTTTACGAAGTCTGATGCTCCGGAGGCGAGGAATACGGCGACCCCCACAAGATCCTCAACCTGTCCCCAGCGTCCCGCAGGTGTACGACCGCGGATCCAGCTGTCGAATGCCGGATCTGCGACAAGGGCCGCCGTCAGATCCGTCGCGAAATACCCAGGGCCAATGGCATTGATCTGCAGGCCATGTGGTGCCCACTCGACGCACATGGCCCGGGTCAACATTTTTACACCGCCCTTGGCAGCGGCATAAGGGGCCGTTCCCGGTCTGGCGACTTCGCTCATCAGGGAGGCAATGCTTATGATCTTGCCATGGCCTCTTGTGATCATGGCTCGTGCAACCTCACGGCTGACCGAGAAGACCGCATCGAGGTTTGTTGACATCACGGCGCGCCAGTCTGCGTGATCCAGGTCCAGCAGGGGCCCCCGACGCTGGATCCCGGCATTGTTGATCAATATTTCTATGGGACCGACTTCAGCTTCGCACCGCAGGACGCCTTGGGTTACCTGTTCTGGGTCCGTCACATCGAATGGACATGCTGCCGTGCGGAGCCCCTCGTCAGCCAGGATCGAGGCCACCCTATCGGCCTGTTCCGGGTCTCTGGCATTGATGATGACCTGAGCCCCTGCCGCGCCAAGACCGCGGGCCAGGGCCAGTCCAATGCCCCGACTTGAGCCGGTGACCAGGGCTGTGCGTCCCGTCAGGTCAAAGGAGGATGACCTCACCTTGGCCACAGAAGGGGGTTCAGTGGCCCTTGAGCCAGTTCACCAGGCGGGGTCTCTGCCAGCCACAGCTTGTGATCAAAGTAGCGGGCCCCGCTGACGTCATTGCTGACCCGCGTGCCGTCGGCATACCAGATGATGGTCATGACGGACCGCAGTAGCGGGGTCGGATTGGGCGGCGCACGGTGCAGGGTCCAGCCACGATGGAATGTGGCGTCGCCCGCCTTCATCGCGCCGTGGGTCCGGGTTATCAGGCACAACTCCCGGACGATATCATTGAACCGGGCTTCAGACTCATCGCCGATGATGAAGCGGCCCAGGTCACCATGGGTCTGGCTGGCATTGGCAAAGGTCATGGTGCCGACATCAGCGGGAACATCGACCAGTGGCATCCACATGGTGATGGTGTCATTGGTGTCCAGCGGCCAGTAGGTCTGGTCCTGATGCCAAGGGGTATGGCCGCCGCCGGGTTCCTTGAAGAGGGCCTGATCATGGTAGAGGCGCACGCCATCGACGCCCATCAATTCCGCTGCGACCTTGGCGAAGCGGGCCGAAAATACAAATTTCTTGGCGGCCTCGTCGCGGGTCCAGAGGTTATGGGCTTGAAGAAAGGCCTTACCGTAGGTGTCACGCTGGTCCATGGGCGGCACGCGCTGGGTCATTTTCGCCACCAGACCCTCGAGTGTCGGGCGGAAGGCTGCAATTTCTTCGTTGCTGGCCAGTCCCCGCACCACGGTATGGCCGCTCGTCTGAAATTCGGTAATGGGTTCCGGGGGCAGGTCGTGGGCCCTGTCAATGCCGGAGGGTTGGGGGAGATCGCTGCTGAAGCTGGTCATTGTACGACCGGAATGGCCCCTGATAGGGGGCGTTCGGCACCGGGCTGTTCAGGCAACAGCATGGCCAGGCTGCCCGGTCGCCTGTGCACGCGGGCGACACCCTCTGCGATGTCAAAGAAGGCGGCATCACTGAACAGTTTCGGACGCTCGGTTATGTGCAGCTTGCGATCCATTGCCGCCAGGGTCTCTCGCCAACCCTCGCGTCCATAGGACGGCCACTGGACGCCGTCCTGCATGAAGGCAATATCGATGAAATAGCGCTTGCGGTCGCCACCGCCGGGCTGGGGCCGCCGGGCGTGAACCAGTGCAGAATGTGCGAAGACGACAGACCCGGGAGGGATGTCATTGACGACAACGGTTCCGGGGATCAACTGATCACCGAGGAAGGCCATGGCGTCCCGGCGCATGACTGACCGGTGGCTCCTCGGCAGGAGAAGCAGGTCGCCGACGGTACCATTCAATCCATCCAGATAATGCAGGACATGCAGCTGAATGTGGCTGCGGTTGGTTTGTGGAATCTGCTCGTAATCGTGGTGCCAGGCAATGCCTTTCAGGCCGGGATCATGCCGCGCCGCATGGCAATGATGAAAGGTGAATTCGGACCCGGCCATGATGTCATCTGTGATGGCCAGGGTCTGGGGATCGATGATCAGGTCGCAGAGGCGATCGTATTTCCAGATATTGCTGCCATCAAAACCGGGTTCAACCTGAACATACCGATCAATTTCTTCAGCAACGGCAGCGGCACGCTTGGGGTCGAGCATGGCTGGCTTGATCAGGTAGCCCAGCTTGCGAAACTGTTCCTTTTCA
>CAIYSH010000468.1 GCA_903928755.1 uncultured Alphaproteobacteria bacterium
CGGCGCAGGCACCGTCGTGGTGTCGACCCTGTTCATCACCTGGCGCGAACATGTGGCCAGCCAGATGCTCAGGTCTGCTGAAGTCTGACCAGCAGATCCTCCGCGGCGGCCCGGTGCTCCGGCTTGAGATGGCGGCCAACTATGGCAATCAGGGCCGCAAAGACGGCGGCATCATCGGTAAACCCGATGACACCCAGAAAGTCCGGAACGGCATCCGTCGGCAGGACGAAATAGGCCAGGGCCGCCATCATCATGGCCTTGGCCGCGAAGGGCGTGTCGGGGTCACGGGCGCAATACCAGACTGAAATCGCATCCCGGGCAAAGGGAATGGACGCCGCCACCTTGGCGATCTTGGGCAGAAAGCCGCTGCGAACCCGCTCCTCATTGACCTGCAGGGTCTGGGGAACCAGGGCTTTTGAGGGGTCAATCTGACCTTTTGCATCAAAACCGTCGTTATTGACGTGGGGTGAGGCTTTGGACTTGGCGCTCATCGGGCTAAAGGCTCAGGTCAATGGGACTTCATTTTAACGAGAACGGGAGCACAGCGCCATGAAACTCGATTCCTCCATCGCCGCCGTCGTCACAGGCGGAGCCTCAGGCCTCGGCGAAGCCACGGTCCGCCAACTGGCGGCCCATGGTGTCAAGGTCGCCATTTTCGACATGAACGAAGCCAGGGGCGAGGAAGTCGCCAAGGACGTCGGTGGCGTTTTCTGCAAGTGCAATGTCACCTCTGACGACGAAGTCGACGCCGCCTTCGCCAAGGCCCGCGCGGCCCATGGTCAGGAGCGCATCCTGGTCAACTGCGCCGGCACCGGCAATGCGGCCAAGACCGCCAGTCGCGACAAGACCACCGGCGAGACCAGGCACTTCCCCCTCGACGCTTTCAATCTGATCATCCAGATCAACCTGGTCGGCACCTTCCGCTGCATCGCCAAGTCGGCCAAGGGCATGCTGGATCTTGAGCCCATCGACGGCGAACGCGGTGCCATCGTCAACACCGCCTCCGTGGCGGCTGAGGACGGCCAGATGGGTCAGGCGGCCTATTCGGCCTCCAAAGGCGGCGTGGTCGGCATGACCCTGCCCATCGCCCGCGACCTGGCCGGCGACGGCATCCGCGTCAATACCATCCTGCCCGGCATTTTCGACACCCCGCTCATGCGCGGCGCGCCGGAAGCTGTGAAGCAGGCCCTGGCCAATTCCGTGCCCTTCCCCAAGCGCCTCGGCGCGCCGGAAGATTACGCCCAGCTGGCCCTGACCATGATCACCAATGGCTATTTCAACGGTGAAGACGTCCGCCTGGACGGCGCCATCCGCATGGCACCTCGCTAAGCCCTTATTCAGGGCCAACGGATCCAACGCGAGCGCCCCGGGCCGGGAGGTCCGGGGCGTTTTGCTTAGCGTCTTCTGCTACGCCCGGACATTCCGCCCAGCATGCCCCGCATGATTTCCCGACCGGCCGTAGACGCCACAGTTCGGATGAGCTGTTTTGCAAAGGCCTCGGCCATGCTCTGACGCCCACCCTGGCGGCCAAACACCACCGCGGCCGCCGTTCCCGCAAGCCCCCCAAGGCCCGAGTCTGTCTGAGGGGCCTCAGCCTGAGACGGTGGTGCCGCTGGCGCAGGGGCTGGAGCGGGTGCTGGAGCAGGGGCCTGGGTCCGGACGTTCAGACGTTCAAAGGCCGACTCCCTGTCGACGGCCTGGTCATAAAGACCCTTCACAGGACTGGTGGCCATGATCTGGGCCCGTTCGGCGGGACTTATGGGGCCAATCCGGGAGTTCGGCGGACGCACCATGGTCTTTGCGACAACCGTGGGCGCACCTTTCTCGTCCAGCACCGAGACCAGGGCCTCACCGACCCCCAGACCCTGTATGGCCTCAGCGGTATCAAAGGCCGGGTTGGGCCGGAAGCTGTCTGCGGCAGCCCGCAGCCCCCTTTGCTCAGCCGGAGTGTAGGCCCTCAAGGCGTGCTCAACGCGATTGCCCAGCTGACCCAGGACGGTCTCCGGGATATCCGCCGGGTTCTGGGTGATGAAATAGATGCCAATGCCTTTGGAGCGGATCAGGCGCACCACCTGCTCGACCTTTTCCAGCAGGGCCTTGGGGGCGTCCCGGAACAGGAGGTGGGCCTCGTCAAAGAAGAAGACCAGCCGGGGTTTTTCCGGATCACCCACTTCAGGCATCTGTTCGAACAGTTCACTCATCAGCCAGAGCAGGAAGGTCGCATAGAGCTGAGGATTGGAAATCAGCTTGTTGGCGGCCAGCAGGCTGACATAGCCCCGACCGGCCGCGTCACAGCGCATGAGGTCGGGCAGGTTCAAGGCGGGTTCGCCAAACAGCTTGTCGCCGCCCTGATCTTCAAGAACCAGAAGCTTGCGTTGGATGGTGGCAACCGTGGCCGGCGCCACATTGCCGTAGCGGGCGCTGAGATCGGCAGCGTGCTGAGAAACATAGTTCAGGGCCGCCTGGAGGTCCTTCATATCCAGCAACAACAGGCCCTCTTCGTCGGCAGCGCGGAACACCACCGCCATGACACCTTCCTGAACCTCGTTCAGGTCCAGCATGCGGGAGATCAGCAAGGGACCCATTTCCGAGACCGTGGCGCGGATCGGGTGACCGTCCGTGCCAAAAAGGTCCCAGAAGACCGCCGGGGCTGATGAGGGCTGGAGCTCAAGGTTCATGGCCTTGGCACGGGTCAGCATCTTCTCGTTTGGCGTTCCGGCCATGGAGATCCCGCTAAGGTCACCCTTCACATCGGCGGCAAAGACCGGCACCCCCGCGTCGGAAAATCCCTGGGCGAGAATCTGCAGGGTTACCGTCTTGCCGGTGCCCGTCGCGCCAGCCACCAGGCCATGGCGGTTTGCCCGATCCAGGCGCAGGAATTCGAAATGATCAGAATTGCCGATCAGGACACCATTATCAGCCATACTGTGATCCTCCACTGCCCTTTGCGCGGAGCTTAGCGATCTGGCTGCGGTTAGGCTACGGGGCTCAGCGGCGGAGGTCCTTGAGGATTTCACGGGCTGCGTTGTGACCCGGGGCTCCAGTGACGCCGCCGCCGGGATGGGTTCCGGCACCGCACATATAGAGGCCCTTGATCGGGCTGCGATAGGCACCGTGGCCCAAGACAGGCCTTGCTGAGAACAGCTGGTCCAGGCTCAGCACCCCGTGCATGATACACCCATTGACCAAGCCAAAGGTGCGTTCGAGGTCCAGGGGACTATTGATCTGACGACCCAGGACCGAGGCCTTGAAGCCCGGTGCCCAGGTTTCCACCGTATCGATCATCAGGTCCGCCACCTCATCGCGGTAGTCATCCCAGCTGCGGCCGCCAGACAGGACAGGCTGGACATGCTGGCAGAACAGGCTGGCCACATGCTGACCGGGGGGTGCAAGGCTGTCATCCAGGGTCGAGGGGATCAGCAGTTCGACTATGGGCTCCCTGGACCAGCCAAACTGACGGGCGTCAGCAAAGGCCCGCTCCATATAGGCAAGGTTGGGTGCCAGGATGATACCGCCAGTCAGATGATCTCCCGGCTGCGGAAGGCACGAAAACCGGGGCAGCTCACTCAAGGCCACATTCATCCTGAAGGTGCCCGACCCCGAGCGATAGCGGTCCATCCGTTCCTTGAAGTCAGCGGGCAAGAGGGCCGGATCCACCAGCTTTTTGTAGAGGAGTTGCGGATGGATGTTCGAGACCACCGTCGTCGCCTCTATCTTCTCGCCGGCCGCCGTCACCACACCGCAGGCGTGACCATTACGGGTCAGGACTTCGGCAACCGCAACATCGGTGCGAATCTCCACGCCTTTTTCGCGACAAGCCGAGGCCATGGCCTGGGTGATGGCGCCCATGCCACCGACAGCATGCCCCCAGGCACCCTTCTTGCCATTCACCTCTCCAAAGACATGGTGCAGGAGGACATAGGCTGAGCCTGGCGCATAGGGACTGGCGAAATTGCCGACAATCCCGTCGAAGCCCAAAACGGCCTTGATCGGATCACTCTCGAACCAGCCGTCCAGCCAGTCGCCTGCCGACTGGGAAAAGAGGGCCAAAAGATCCCGCCGCCCCGTGGTGTCCAGCTTTGACAGGCGGCGGCCGATGACGGCGCTCTTGAGAAGTTCGGGAATGGCGTCGAAGAGATTGCCCTGGGTCATATTGGGCGGGCTCTGCAAGACAAGCTCCCGCAGGACGTCGGCTATGGCCTCAAGGCGGGTGTTGTAGGCGTCCAGCTGATCGGCGTCCCGTTGGGAAAACTTGGCGACTTCCCCATAGGTGCGCCCCTCGCCCGTGGCGAGATAGCCATTCTCTACCGGCAGGAAGTTGGACACCTTGCGCTCGAGGACCTTCAGGCCGTGCCGGGCAAGGTCAAGATCGGCAATGACCTTGGGATTGAGCAGACTGACCGTATAGCTCGCCACGGAATTTCTAAAACCAGGGTGGAAGGTCTCGGTTACCGCAGCCCCGCCCACGACATCCCGTCGCTCAAGAACCGTGACCTTCAGCCCCTTGGCGGCGAGGTAGTAGGCGCAGACGAGACCATTGTGGCCTCCGCCGATGAGGATGACGTCGGTCATGGGATTTCAGGTCAGGACAATGAGAATGGGGACAACTTCAAGCAGCAAGTAAGGGGTGTCGTCAAATGGCGGGCATGGAATGACCTTGCTGATGCCATGCACCAGTCCTGTCGACCTCCACGCTCCCAGACGGTGGCTGATTGATCAAATGCACCTTTCAGCGCACGGCCATGTGACCCGTTTCGCGGACCGTGTCGAAGTGATATCGGTGTCGGGAGATGACTCACATTGGGAAGATCAGCTGAAAAGTGGCTGGGGAACTACGCGATTTTTCGCAGCTATTGAGGCTCGTAAGGCCAACTCGGACCTGGTTTTGGTCGACGTAATGGGGGCGATCGTCATGTCAGGGAAAAGCCAGCAACAAGGTCTGGGGGCGATTGTAGATACATATGCCGGGCGTGCCCGTAATGATGATCTGGGGAACGACGTTTCGCTGGCGCTCTATAAAGACATGTTACGAAACCGGCGCATTGAAGAGGAAATCGCGCGGCGTTACACCGATCAGGAAATGCGTTGCCCTGTGCACCTGTCCATAGGTCAGGAAGCTGTGTCCGCGGGAGTCTGCTTAGCGCTCGACCGGCAAGATCAGATTGTCTCTACACATCGTGCCCATGCGCATTACCTTTCTAAAGGCGGTGACCTGAAGGCGATGCTTGCTGAGTTCCACGGTAAAGCCAGTGGCTGTTGTGGCGGGCGCGGCGGGTCAATGCACATCTTTGACGTTCCAGCTGGCGTGCTTTTAAGCCTTCCGATCGTCGGTAGCGGTATTCCCGTGGCAGCAGGAGCCGCTTTGGCGATGAAACAACGTGCCGAGCCACATGTGGCGGTCGCATTTCTGGGTGACGCGGCCGTGGAAGAGGGCGTGTTCCATGAAGCTGCGAATTTTGCCGTCTTGCACAGTTTACCGGTTATTTTTGTCTGCGAAAACAACCTCTATTCAGTCTATACGCCGCTCAAGACACGCCAACCGGACTTGCCTTTGGAGCGACTTGGCCGGTGTCACGGCATGCCGTCGATAACGGCAGACGGCAATGATGCAGAAGCAGTCTTAGCTGTGACGCGGAGCGCAGTGGCGCGGGCAAGAGCGGGTGATGGCCCGAGTTTTCTCGTTTTTGACACCTATCGCTGGCTCGAACACTGCGGTCCAAACTATGACAATGATATTGGTTATCGCACTCCAGCCGAGTTTGAGGCTTGGCGCGGACGCGATCCCCTCAGCCGCATGGAAGAGCATCTGCGAAATAACGGTATATTG
Source organism: uncultured Alphaproteobacteria bacterium (assembly GCA_903928755.1). Classification (GTDB taxonomy): domain Bacteria; phylum Pseudomonadota; class Alphaproteobacteria; order Caulobacterales; family Caulobacteraceae; genus Phenylobacterium. Next base: position 5,828 of record CAIYSH010000468.1, read on the forward strand.
GATGCGGGAAAAATCGCAGCGCTGGAAGCAGACATAGACTCAGAGATCGATATCGCTTTCAAATTCGCCCTTGAGAGTCCACTGCCAGGACCTGGCGAGGTCAATGTCTATGCCTGAGCGCGCGAGGGCTTCACGACGATTGAATGCAGCGGCAGCCATCCTTGAGGCGACCGCTCAATGCATGGATGCGGATTCCTCAGTCTTCCTGATGGGTGAAGGTGTAGCGGATCCCAAGGGAATATTTGGAACGACGCTTGGTTTGGTTGACCGATTTGGGCCAGACCGCGTCATCGAGATGCCGGTTGCGGAAAATGGCCTTACTGGAATTGCCATCGGCGCGGCGCTCATGGGGCGGCGGCCGGTGATGGTACACCAGCGTGTTGATTTCGCACTGCTGGCGCTTGAGCAGCTGTTGAATAACGCGGCGAAAACTCATTTCGTAACCAATGGTGTCCACAAGGTACCGCTAACGGTGCGTATGATCATTGGCAGGGGTTGGGGGCAAGGACCTGAGCATAGCCAGGTGTTTGATTCGGTCTTTGCTCATGTGCCAGGCCTGAAAGTGGTCATGCCTTCGACGCCATATGAAGCAAAAGGCATGATGGTCGCAGCAATCCGCGACGACAATCCGGTTATAATTCTGGAGCACCGCTGGATGCACTACGCCGAAGGTGAGGTGCCTCTGCAACTGTATGAAACGCCGCTGATCGGACCCGCCTTGGTGAGGCAAGGTGACGACCTGACGATTGTCGCAAGTTCTTACGCGCTTCTGGAATCAATCGAGGCTGCAGACCATATCTCGGAAGCGGGCATACATTGCGATCTCTTCGACCTGCGAATTGTGCGACCGCTGGATCTCTCCCTTATCATTGCTTCCGTCAGGCGTACCGGCAGGTTGGTGATCGTTGATACGGGATGGAAGATGTTCGGCGTCGGGGCAGAGATTATGGCACAGGTCACAGAGGCCTGTTTCCATGATCTCAAGGCTTCTCCTCGCCGCCTCGGGTTGCCCGATCACCCGACGCCGTCCTCACGAGGACTGGCAACCACGTTTTATCCCACAGCCCAGAGTTTGGCGGAAACGATAGCGGCCTTGATACCGGAAGCGGCGCACCGACTTGCTGGCCCGATCAAGGCTTTGGAGAATCTACGACTGAGCGTTCCTGTAGATGTGCCCAATCCCGCCTTCCGTGTCCCATTCTGACGATCCTGAGGGCCCACCGTGCACGTCCGCTAATATTATTTGCCTCAGCAATTCGGTCAGATTGATGATCTGCTCGATGAAATCCGTCGTTTTGTAGCGACTGGTGATTTCACACTGGGCGGGCCTTTGACAACTTTCGAGGCACGTTTCGCAGCCCTCATCGGGACGCGTCATGCCATTGGGGTGGGTTCAGGAACGGATGCCATAAAGCTGTCTTTGAAGGCGGTAGGCGTCGGGCATGGCGATGAGGTCATTACTGCGGCGAACACATTCATCGCGACGGTTGGCGCGATCGCCGAGTTGGGGGCCAGACCTGTCTTTGTCGATTGCGACGACACCTATTGTATGGATGTATCCCAGGTTGAGGCTCGAATTTCCGACCGAACCCGCGCGATCGTACCGGTGCACTTCACCGGTTATATGGTCGAGATGGCTCCGCTGATGAAGATCGCCGAAAGTCGGAACCTGCCGATTGTTGAAGATGCGTGTCAGGCAATCCTGGCTGACATTGAGGGTAAGCGCGCCGGAACGTTTGGAATGACGGGGGCCTTTTCCCTGCATCCCTTGAAAAATCTGAATGTCTGGGGTGATGGTGGGGTCATCACAACGAATGACGATGCCATAGCGGCGCGCTTGCGCCTCATCCGCAATCACGGTCTTCGCAATCGCGATGAAATCGAGGTTTTGGGGTATAATTCACGTCTGGATACCCTGCAGGCCGTGGTTGGAAACTGGCTGATCGGAACCACAGAAGACATCACAGCCCGTCGCATAGACAATGCGGCGCGATACGATGAGGGTCTCTTGCGGATCAAGCAAATCCGGTTACCGCCAAGACCCGAAAACCGCAAACGCGTCTATCACCTCTACAGCGTCTTCGCCGAGGATCGCGATGGTCTTTATGCGGCGCTGCAAGCCGCAGGTGTGGAGTGCAAGATTCACTATCCGATCCCGGTCTACCTTCAGGAGGGATTGAAGGGTTTTGGTTATGAGAAGGGGGATTTCCCCGTCACGGACCGCCACGCGACAGAGATAATCTCGTTTCCCTGCGATCAGCACCTAACCTGTGAAGAGATCGATTATGTTCTCGAATGCGTTCGGCGCTACTATGGCGGCTGAGACCTTCGCCCCTATCCCCTATGTGAATCTCGCCGCACAGATTGCGGATGAAGCTGCGGATCTCAGCGACCTTTTCATGCGGGTCATATCGCGAGGAGACCATGTCGGCGGTGAGGATATTGCACTTCTGGAACAGGAATTGGCGGCTCAGATTGGCGTGACACACGTGGTCGCACTGAAGTCAGGAACCGATGCCCTTGTCTTGACCTTGAAGGCGCTCGGCATTGGTCCTGGGGATGAGGTCATCACGCCACCCAATTCCTTCATAGCGTCGACTGCGGCCATCGTACACGCTGGTGCCACTCCTGTTTTTGCTGATGTAGGGACTGACCAAAACATCGACCCTGAAGCCGTAGAGCGAGCGATCTCGCCGCGAACCCGGGCAATCATGCCAGTGCACCTTACCGGCCGCATGTGTGAAATGGATGCACTCCGTTCGCTTGCCGAGGCGCATGGGCTCCTGATCATTGAGGACGCGGCCCAGTCTGTGGGTTCGACCTTCCATGGGCAGGCGAGTGGTGCCCTGGGGAAGGCCGGCTGTTTTTCGACACATCCCCTGAAAAACCTGAACGCACTCGGCGATGGCGGCTTTGTTTCCACAAATGATGACGACCTGGCCAGCCGGCTCAAACGGCTGCGTAATCACGGGATGATTGACCGTGAGACGGTTGCCGAATTCGGTTTTGTATCCCGCATGGACACTGTCCAGGCTGCCATATTGCGGTATCGTCTGGCACGGTTACCGGGTTTGATCGCTCAGCGCCGCCGCAATGCCACCGCATATCGGCAAGTCCTCGATCCTCGGCATGTCTATGTTCCGCCAGAGCGGCCAGATACCTGTGATACATACCACACCTTCGTCATCCAGACTGACGGTCGGGATGCATTGAAAGCCCATCTGGCGGCGGAAGGTATCGGGACGGCTATCCACTATCCTGTGCCGATCCACCTCCAGCCCGCTGCCGCAGGACTCGGTTATGCCTATGGCGACTTTCCAGTGACCGAGAGTCAATCCAGGAGAATTTTGACCCTGCCGGTAAACCAGTTCATGACAGGGGATGAGGTTCAGCGCGTGGCCGACGCTGTGAACCGATTTTTCGGGTAAGCGCAGTAATGAACGACATTTTGTCTTACGAGGCGCTTGTTACGGAATTTGAGGAAGGCCTGCTGACCCGTCTTCGCGGTCACCGTTCGATGGCTCCATTCCTCGAAATGTGGGTGCCTGACGAGGACCCGATCCGAAGTTTGCTTTCAATGTTCGAAGCCGCCGAATTGGCGGGCGAAGGCGGAGTTTCAATCAAAATCTCAAGGGAAAGTCTTGCAGGGCGCGACATACGTGAAGTCGAGACGATGGCGACCCAATTCGGATCCTGCAGACTTGAAGAAGACGCTGACGGATGGCGGGTGCTTCTGTTCATGAAGGCGCAGGACGACCAATTGCAAACGGTAGCTCCTCCGTTTCGCGAGCGCCTGAGAGAACGTATTGGACGACTGCAGCATTCCGGAGGCATTCAGGGAGCCAAGGATCAAGAGCGCACCTTGATGATTGAAATTCCTCAAGCGGTAATGACCCTGATTGTGGGACCAGATCGGCAGATTTTGCGCGCAGGCCATGCCCGTGCGGATAGCGTCGTGACAGAGGCAATGCTGGACCATCTTTGTGATGTGTTCATTGGACTCCCACTTGAGGAGGCGGCACACCACGGGTGTCATAGATTATTGGCCAGATTGCGAGACAGATCTTTCGCCAATCCGGTGTCCGGAGTGGTTCTTCCCCATAACGCGGGGCTCGCGTTTTCAGCGCCTCATGCCATTTGTCTGGCTTTGAAGCCGGCGTGGACAGCTTCTGGCCAAAACTGGTCAGATGACAATTCTTTCTCCGACCCTCCGAGAGCAGCTTGGCTCGCACTTTCACAGGAGGAGCGGGCGGCCAAAATCCAGACAATTCTTTTGGAAGATCAGGCCGCGCAGTTCGTAGGTATTGGCGATAATCTCTTGGGATATCCCATACGCGTTTTGATCGCATTATCAGACCAGCTCGCGACGGAAGAAAAGCCGGCTTGCGTGCTTCGGATTGAACGATTGCTTGCCGCACGCCTGGAACCGCGCCTGGAGGTGTATGTCGAAGAGCTCAAAGACCAGAGCGGCATTCGGCGTTTGTGATCTTTTGTGGCTTCCGCCAGAAAGATAGATGGGGAACAGAGTGACCAATATCCTGATTACGGGCGGAGCCGGATATGTCGGGACGCCCCTTACAGCGCGTCTATTGTCGCAAGGCCATAGTGTCCTGGTTTACGACAATTTCCTTTACGGTGACGATCTGGAGCCCCATGCGCGCCTCAAGAAAGTCAACGGGGACATCCGCGACACCGCTTTGCTGGCCAATGCACTTTGGGGCGTCGAGAAAGTCATACATCTCGCATGCATTTCCAACGACCCCAGTTTTGAGCTCGATGAAGCGCTATCGCGCACCATCAATTTCGACTGTTTCGAGCCGATGGTGGCAGCGGCAAAGGCAACGGGCGTGCGGCGCTTCATCTATGCCAGTTCGAGCTCGGTCTATGGCGTCTCAGACGCGCCCGACGTGACGGAGGAGCACCCTCTCAATCCGTTGACATTATACAGCGAATTCAAGGCGATGTGCGAAGATGTCCTGGAACGGTATCGCGATGAAACATTTGAAACTGTGACAATCCGTCCTGCGACGGTTTGTGGTTACAGCCCTCACATGCGCCTGGATCTTTCAGTCAACATTCTGACCAATCATGCGGTAAACCAGAACCGCATTACCGTCTTTGGCGGCGCTCAACGTCGGCCCAACCTGCATATCGAGGATATGATTGATGCCTACGAGTTGCTGCTGGAAGCAGACCCATCGATCGTGTCTGGCGCGATCTATAACGTCGGTGCCGAAAACATGAGCATTTCGGCCATAGCTGAGACGGCGCGGCGCATCGTCGCTGAAGCATTTCCGGAAAAGGGCGAGATCGAAATCGTCACGACACCCACCAATGATCTACGATCGTATCACGTCAATTCAGACAAGATATTCAAAGCCTTGGGTTTTCGGCCGAAACGGGGGGTCGCTGACGCTGTGCGGGACCTCTGCGATGCATTTCGTGCCGGCAGCATTCCCGATCCGATGACAGACCCCAGATACCATAACGTCAAGGTGCTGAAGGCGAGACAGATAAGTTGAGCGTCATGTCGAAACCCCTTGCCGTTGTGACGGGCGGGGCTGGCTTCATTGGCAGCCACATGGTCGATCTGTTGATCGCAAATGGCTATCGTGTTCATGTCCTCGACAATCTGTCCGGCGGACGCGCCGCGAACCTGACTGCACACGCTTCAAACCCCGATGTCGCTTTGGATAGCCGCGACATCCGCACCATTCATCCGGGGGACACCCTGTTTTCCGGCGCGAAGTTTGTGGTGCATTTTGCCGGGATCGGCGACATCGTGCCTTCAATCGAGCACCCTGCGGACTATATGTCGGTCAACGTACAAGGTACTGTTGCCATACTGGAAGCCTCCAGAGCGGCAGGCGTTTCCAAGTTCGTCTATGCTGCCTCGTCCTCATGTTATGGCTTGGCTCAAGTTCCCACCCATGTCGATCACCCTGTGGATCCTCAATATCCCTATGCCTTGTCGAAATACCTTGGTGAGTTGAGTGCTTTTCACTGGGGGCGGGTCTACGGCCTGCCAGTCAATGCCATTCGCATCTTCAACGCATATGGAACGCGGTCCCGCACGTCAGGAGCATATGGCGCGGTCTTTGGAGTCTTCCTGAAGCAGAAATTGGCTGGTGCCCCCTTCACCGTGGTTGGCGATGGAACCCAGACCCGCGATTTTCTCTATGTGACGGATGTGGCGGCCAGTTTCCTGGCGGCGGCGGAGACCCATCTTAGCGGCAGGATCTGGAATGTCGGTGCCGGAAAACCTCAAAGCGTCAACCGGTTGGTTGAGCTTCTCGGCGGCGAAGCCGTACACATTCCCAAGCGACCAGGGGAGCCTGATTGCACATGGGCGGATATTTCTGCGATTCAGCGGGACCTTGGGTGGGCACCAAAAATTACCTTCGAAGATGGGGTGGCCGAAGTGATCGCCAATATGGAATATTGGCGTGAGGCTCCACTTTGGACAGCCGATTCCATATCAGATGTGACCAAGTCCTGGTTTGAGGCTCTGGGTAGAGCGGAAAGTGTGAATTTTAGCCAATGACCGGTATGACTGACCATACAGATCTGATCCTAGACGGCACCAAGATTGGATGGCACCGGGATCGGGTCGACCAGTGGCTTCGCGGCGAGCGGATCGCACCTATCACGATCGACATGGCGCTGACCCGGGCATGCAATTACGCCTGCCATTTTTGCTACGCTATGCTTCAGGAAAATGACCGTAAACAGATTACAAAAAAGGTCATCTATGAATTTCTCGAAGACTGTGTGGAAATCGGCGTAAAAGGCATCAGTCTCGTCTCTGATGGAGAAAGCACAATTTCTCCGGTCTTCGTCGATGCAGTCCGATATGGACATTCCATTGGACTATCAATGGCATGTGGAACAAATGGATTTGTTTTGACTCGGCGGAAACTTGAGGAGGTTTTACCGCATCTTACCTATTTACGGGTTAATATATCCGCAGGTGAGCGCGCTCGTTACGCCGAAATCATGGGCGTCAAGGAAATCTATTTTGATCGCGTGATTCAGAATATCCGCGACATGGTCGACATAAAGAAACGTGACAATCTGGACGTAACCATCGGCTTGCAGATGGTACTCATGCCAGAATATCAAGACCAGATCATGCCTTTGGCGAGATTGGGCAAAGAAATCAGGCCAGACTATTTGGTCATCAAGCATTGTTCAGACAATGAGGACGGCGACCTCGGCGTCGATTACAGCGCCTATGCAGCACTTTACGATACCCTCCGCGAAGCGGAAGCGCTCAGCGATGACTCCTATAAGGTCGCGGTCAAGTGGTCCAAGATCGATGCCGGTGCCAAACGCGAATATCAGCGCTGTTACGGGGCGCCGTTCATGCTGCAGATATCGGGATCCGGCCTGGTCGCTCCCTGCGGAATGTTATTCAACGAGCGGTACAAGAAATTTCACATCGGTAATATTGTTGACACGCGGTTTAGAGATATCTGGGCCAGCGACGCATATTGGGAAGTTATGAACCTCCTGGCATCGGATGCTTTCTCTGCCCAGACCATGTGTGGCGCTCTTTGCTTGCAGCATGGCGTCAACAACTCGCTGGACCGTTTCGTCAAGGGCATCGCCGAAATTGGGCCCTCGGAATCGGCGCCACCGCAACATTTGAATTTTATCTAGAACACGATCCGAAAACTGGGGCCCGCTTGCAGGTCCTGGTCGCGTTCATAGTTTTTCGCTGGGGCATCTTCTCCCCGAAGCCAGAGCCTGGGAAGGGAAGCGGTTCCAGGCCCTCAACTATCCTTTGAGGAATGCTGCATCAGCCACTGCATGACCATGTGGCCCACGATCAATTGCATGTCTTCAGAGATCTGCATGTCATCAATCGGAAAATGGATAGCTGTATCAAGCTGGTCCTTGGCCGCGCCCCCGCTGTAACCGAGAATCCCGAAGGTCTGCATGCCCAGGGTTTTGGCTTCCTCAATGGCTCTGAGGATATTGGGTGAATTTCCACTGCCGGAAAGAGCCAGCAGAATGTCACCGGGACGGGCAAGGGTTTTGAGTTGAAGAGAGAAAATCTCCGAATAGTCCGTGTCATTGGCCAGACAAGTCAGGATGGCAGCATTGGCCGGCAGGGCATGGGCACGGATGGCGGCGGAGCGCCCTCCCGAGACGCCATAAATCAGATCATTGGCAAGGTGGATGGCATTGCCAGCACTCCCGCCATTGCCGCAGAGGTATACGGTCTGTCCGGTCCTCCAACAGGCCAACAAGGCCTTGGCGAGCGTTTCCACCGGGGTAAAATCAGCTTGAGCCAGGGTCGCCTGCAGGCGCTGGCTGTAGACGGCGAAGGTCTGCGGCGGGAAGTCTGTTTGAGCCATTATGGGCACACCCTTTGCATCCATTGAGCAACATGCCAGCGATCCTGATCTATGGAATCGCTAGGCTGACAGGCCGCAATGACCTTGCTTACCGCGTTTTCAATTGTCTTGTTAGGCTGGAAGCCAACGGGCAGGAGCTTCGACACAGAAAGAGTGTCAGCATGTAGCTAGATACGCCTGGAACCTTGACGTTCATGGTGGGTAAATTCCGTTCAACCGGCAAGGCTCCAAAGGCCCCTGGCTGATGGATAGGCTCGACCGACCATACAGTCCGACCGGGGCCTGATCAGTCAGACATCTGCCCTGACCTTTACTCACCTGGGCCTGGAAACCTCGAATGCGCGAGGGCCAAGGCTTCCGGACTGCCAATGTCCATGAAAAAGCCCCTGTGCTCCAGGGCCAGGACATGGGGAAGGAGGGCCGGAATGACCTCGGTCGAAAGGTCCAGTTCCAGCTTGTCCATAGCGATCATCCGATCGATGACCGCAGGCGAGCATACATATACGGCACCATTGGCCAGATTTCCGGGGGGATTGGCGACCTTCTCGTGAAAGCCTGTCACCCGGCAAGCCTTGTCAAGCTCAAGGATACCACATTGGCTGGGTGTTTCGGACCTGAAGGCCAGGAGGGTCAGCAGGACCTCGGGCCCTGCTGCCTGGTGAGCATCAGCCAGGACCCCGAGACGCGCATCAGTGAGGTTGTCGGCATGAATGACCAGGAAGGGTTCACCTCCCAGCCAGGCCCGATTCTCCAGAAGTGTCCCGCCAGTTCCCCGCAATTTCTCCTCATGCGACAAATCGATCCGATCCCGCCAGACAGAGTCGGCCACATAGGCCTCGACCTGTTCAGCCAGGTAGTGGGTATTGATCAGGACGCGGTCGACCAGGTCGCCTGCAAACAGGGCCTCCAGCCAATACCCCATCAGCGGCACCCCATGAATGGGCACCAGACATTTGGGCATAAGGTCTGTGAGGGGGCGCAACCGGGTACCAAGACCTGCTGCAAGAAGAACCGCCCTCAAAGGAGATACTCTTGTGGTTCCCGTTCAGACCGGGAAACCTCCCGCAGCAGCGCGGGCGTTGTCAGCTGGGTATTACCGACGTGGGATACCTGCCAGGCAGCGGCAATGGAACCCAGATAGGCTGCCTGCCAGATATCAGCACCAGCTCGAAGGGCCATGGCTGCGCAGGTAAAGACACTATCACCAGCCCCCGCCACGTCCTTGGGTGCGCGGTTGAACGCCGGCAAGCGATCGGTGTGATAGGTGTTATTCTTGGGCGCATAGATAAGCATCCCCTCCGCTCCGAGGGTTACGAGCAGGTTCTCGGCATCGGCCACCTTCTGCAGGCGTTCGGTGATCTGGATCAGCCCCGCCTCCTCTTCGCGAATTGCCAGCCGAACTTCATGCTCGGTCGGTGTAATCAGGGACATGCCTTTGAATCTGGATATATCCGACATCTGTGAAGAGGCCTGACTGTCGGCGGCCATCAGTACACCCTGCTCACGGCCAAAGGCAGATATCCGCTCCACGACCGATTGTGCCAGGCAACCATAGTTGAAGTCGGAAAACAGCAGAACATCAGCGCCTTGAAGGGCCTTCTCTGCCGCGCTGATCAGGCGCTTTTGCAGAGCAGGGCTGACCGAAAGCTGGCGCAGGTGGTTGACCCTGAGCAGGGTTTTTCCGGCGGCGCGGAACCTTTGCTTCAGTGTTGTCGGCCGCGTCGGATCGACAAAAATCTGCTGATCCACCTTTTGGCGGGCCAGCTGGTCACGGGCAAATTGGGCGGCATCATCATCCCCGGCAATACTGATGAAAGTAACTGCGGCACCAAGGCCGCGAGCGTGAGATGCGACGATCCCCGCACCACCGATGAACCGCTTGCTTTCAACCGGGGTCACGACCAGAGTCGGATCCTCCCGTGACATGCCTAGCGGATCGCAGTTGATGTATTCATCAACGATCAGGTCCCCAATGACGACGACCTTCAGATTTTTGAAGCTCGCCAGGGTGTCGGAAAGAACCCGCATCGAGAACCCGTTCCGTCGCAGGAAATCAGACGGCTTGATGATCATGGATTCGATCTGAGGGGAGCCACCAGAGCCCATAAGTTCCGAGGGATTGAACCTCACTTCACCTGAACTGAAGAGGATGGTTCCACCATATGAATCTACGATCCCCTGCTCTTCATTCAACAAGCCCAGAAATTCCTTGCCCTTCACCACGAATTCAGGACGCAGGCGGGCAATGAAGTCTACAGCCTCCTCAGCAAGGGCGATGGCTTCATGAACCATTCCGATGGACCTTACATCCTCAAGACGGCGAGACTGCTCAACCGTCACACCTTCCTGACCATCGGCATTGACGCCAACCACCAGGCGGCCGCCCAGCTCAGCCGCAAACCGGAAAAGCCGCAGGTGTCCGGGATGGAGGATGTTGAAGTTGCCGGAAATGAAAATGATCTTGTCGTCGGCAGCGCGTCGGCGCACCTCTTCTGCCAGGCTATGCATGATTTCGTCCGGAAGGCTGGCCAGTTGGGGTGCCAATTCAGTATCCCGAATAGAACATGCCCGGAATTCTTGCTCTGGTCCTGGTCGCCTGGCTTCCCGAGCCCCGCTGATCAGGCGACAATTCGGTGGCTTTCACCAACTTGGCAAGATGGACGAACAGTGAAAAAAGAAGCGACTCAGTGACCGGATCATATGTAGCCCCCTGATCGTGCGCGAACAAGGTTTCCGCTATTGCTTCGAAATCTTGCAATATATCTTGATGATTTCAGGAAAATTCGAGTTAAAAACTTGCCTGTGCGCACGGAAATAGAGTTTAAAAGAACAAAGAAGTCGAACAATGATTTTCGTGAATCATGAGTGATATCGAAAATTTGATTCAGCAACTCGTCTCAGCTCACGCAGATATTGTGAAAGGCTGTGAAGATCATTGGATATTGATGGTTCCCAGTTCTATCGGCGAACTTGCGACGGCCTGTGCCTTGCTGCCCGCTTTCCGGGAACGTCATGGAGGAAAGATCTGTCTGGTCGTAGACAGCAGCAAAAGAGCCGTGCTTGAACCCTTTTCTGAACAGATCGACGTCATCAAGTTCGTGCCACTTGGGGTTCAGCGCGCCCTGAGCAATTATGGGGTTATCAATCCCCTGGAATTCAAAATCGGCTTGCCGCAAAACCTCTGGATCAACCAGAACGGAGATGGTCGCGGATTTTCACTTCACCAGCTCCTGATAGACCATCCCGGCCGGGGCGGACTGTCGTTTCCCGACATGTACCGGTATGCCATGAAGCTGCCGTGGGACTCCAGGATCACGCTTGGCGAAATTAGAGCGGACACGGCAGTGGAAGCCAGGATTCAGGCTGAACTGAAAGGGGTCGAACCTGGCAATTCCGTCGTGTTCTTTACAGGAAACAACTCCAACAAACCCGCGCCCACCGAACTCTGGAACAGCCTTGCAAGAGAATACAGGAGGGCTGGCAAGAAGGTCTTCTTCAACAGCCAGGGCGGGCTCTTCCAGCCGAAGGGCCTCGATTTGGATGGCCCGCAATTAGGTCTTTCATCCAGTGTAGCGCTCGGGGTCTGTGAGATCGCCGGACATATGGTTTCCTGCGCCAATGGTCTGGTCTTGATGGCCTTGATGACCAAGACGTCCTTCGGAATTGACGTTCTGTTGACCGATGGTGTCTGCACCAAGGGTGTGGGCGATTTTCAGCCTGCGAACCCGCAGATCGGCTCCACATTCCTGGTGGCTCCCGAACTGGTCACCGGCATTTCGAGGCCCTACCGGGAATGGATTGCCATCGAAGGGGCGGAGGATTTGCCGGAAATCGCCCAAGCCATCGTGGCGGGTTCACACGTAATGTCGGCCGCCAGCTAGAAATACCTTGCCCGAGGCCGTTTTGGTCCTGCTGGCCCTGGCTTGAGTCCCGGGCAGGACAGGCCTCGAATTTCCGGACGGAAACCTTTTGTTCGGCAAATCAGTGGCGTTGTCGTGTTTCAGGCAATTCTTCGCCTTCTGATTGCGCCGATGCCCCGGGAGCCTCGCAGATATCCATGGCTGACACTGCCACACCTTCGAACCTGGAACGCAACTGCCTGCTCATTCTTTCGGTGATTGCCGCAGGCCTTGTGACCTATGCACTGGCAGACATACTGACTCCGCCGGCCCTGGCCCTGTTTCTGGCCATAGTCGTGGACAGTTTTGCCCGCGCCATCACAAGACGACTCAAATGGGTCAGCAGCGCAGCGGCAACGCCCCTGGCCATCGTCCTGTCCCTGCTGCTGTTCGGTGGGTCCATCCTGGTCATTGCAGAAAATGCCGCAAGTCTGGCGGCCAGGATGGTCACCTATACCCCGCGGCTCAATGAGCTGCTCGCCCGGGGCGCCCATGCCGTCCATGCCCACAACATCCCGACCATGGCCAATGTCCTGGCCTGGCTGGATCCTGCGAAATACCTTGGCGATATCGCCAAGGGCGTTCAGGCCTTTGCCTCCAATGGCGTCCTGATCCTTCTCTATCTGGGCTTCATCCTGGCCTCCCGACGGGGGATGGAACGCAAGCTTGTCAGCCTGTCCCGCACGCGGGCTGAAAGACAGGGAGCCACAGAGGTCTTCTTCCGCATCCGCGACAGCGTGGAACAGTATCTCTGGGTCCAGACCCTGACCGGCCTGATGATTGGTGCCGTTTCCTGGCTGACCATGACCCTGGTCGGACTCGACAATGCCGTCTTCTGGGCCTTCCTGATCTTCATCGCCGCCTATGTGCCGATTGTCGGTGGGGCCATCGGCATTCTGGCACCGCCCCTCTTTGCCCTGGTGCAGTTCGAGAGTGTCTGGCCAGCCATGATCATTGCCGGGGTCCTGTCTTCCACCCATTTTGTCGTCGGCAATGTGATCCTGCCAAGGATGCAGGGTGACAGCCTGAACATCGACCCGGTCGTGGTCCTGCTGTCCCTGGCCTTCTGGGGGGCGATCTGGGGGGTCGCAGGCATGTTCCTGTCCACCCCGCTCACCGTCATTACCATGGTGGTCTGCGCCCAGTTCGAAGGCTCGCGCTGGCTGGCGGTCATTCTGTCGGCAAACGGGACACCCGACCGGCTTGGCGGTCGAAAGCCGGCAGCAGGGTCTTAACTTTGACGACAGAGCCCCCATCTGTGGTTGGCTCGAACACCCCTCGAGCCCGAAGCGTCCCCTCAGCTGATGGGGCGTCATGCTTCCTGAGGGCCCCGCCCTCGCCCCGGGGCGGGGCCAGGCGCCGCCGGACACTCTCCTCCGGCGGCGCTCTCCTGTCTGAGCCCTCGCCGGCATGCCTTACGCCAGAGCCGATCGGGACCCGCCCATGACAAAATCCATGAAAACCGGCCTGAAGGCCGCTTTCGAGGCCCTCATCGACGACCCCGCCGCCTACGGCCTTGCGGAACAGGCACTCCGCGACCTCGGGCCTGATGACCTGCCGCAGGTCAGCATCGAGGTCCTGGCCACCATGCTGGCGGATTTCTGGGCCTTTGGCGCCATTCGCAGGGGCCGGATTCCGGCCCTGCGTCTGGTCTCGGATCCGGTCACCGGTCTTGATCGCCTGGAAATCATCCAGACAGACGCCCCCTTCCTGGTGGACAGTGTCATGGGTGAAATCGCAGATCAGGGCCTGTCGGTCCGCGCCATGTTCCACCCTGTCGTCGAGGTAACCCGGGACAGGACGGGTGCGAGGATGCCCGGTGCATCCGGACAACGGGAATCGATGATCCTTGTGATCATGGACAGGATCGGGACCGACCGCGAGGCCGCGCTCATCAGAGGTATCAAGGCCGTTCTGACCGATGTCCGCGCCGCGGTAGACGACTTCCCGAAAATGCTGGACCTGATGGCCAGCACGGTAGCGGAGGTCCAGGCCCGCCCTGCATCAGGCAAGGCCGAAAGCCGGACACGGGAAGAGGACGTCGACTTCCTGAACTGGCTGAAGGATGAGCACTTCGTCTATCTCGGGGCCAGGGTTTATGACTACCCCCGCACAGGGGACGGGAACTATGCGCCCGAAGAGCCCCTGGTTCAGCCCCGATCCGGCCTTGGTGTCCTGCGCAGTGCGGACCGCGCCGTCCTGAGACGGTCTTCAGAGCCCGCCGTCCTGTCGCGGCAGATCCGCAAGCGGATTGCCGACCACGAAGTCATGGTGGCGAAATCCAATGTCCGCAGCCTCGTGCACCGGCGGGGCTACATGGACTATGTGGGCGTCAAACGGTACGGGGCAGATGGCAAGGCTTCCGGCGAAGTGCGCTTCGTCGGCCTGTTTACGGCAGAAGCCTATGACAAGCCTGCCAATGAGGTTCCACTGATCCGCGCCAAGCTGCAGACCATTCTGGAAAAATCCGGTGCCCTGCCCGGCAGCCATAATGAGAAGCGCCTCAGGAACATCCTGGAAAACTATCCCAGGGACGAGGTGTTCCAGGCACCGGTGACCGAACTCCTGGCAACTGCGCAAGCCGTTCTGCATCTCTATGACCGGCCAAGGGTCCGGCTGTTCGAGCGCATGGACCCCTATGACCGCTTCGCCTCCATCCTGCTCTATGTCCCCCGAGACCGCTATGATTCAGCTCTGCGGGCCAAGGCGGGGGCCTGGTTGGCAGAGGCCTATGGCGGCCGGATTTCCGCCTACTATCCTGCCTTCTCTGACTCACCCCTTGCCCGGGTGCACTTCATCATCGGGTTCGACCCCGGTGTACACAGGAAGCCGGACCTCAAGAAGATCGAACAGCAGGTGGCGGCGGCGGCCCGGACCTGGGAAGACCTGTTCTCTGACATGGTGCGCGGCCAGGACCGCCCCATGGTCCAGGTTACCGAACTGCTCGCGCGCTATGGGTCAGCCTTCCCTGCCGGTTACAGGGACAGGTACGATGCCGCCGAAGCCCTCGCAGATCTGCAGGTCCTCGAAACCCTGTCAGCGGAAAATGATGTCCATATCCGGGCCTATCGACGTCCGGATGACCCCTCTACCCGCTTCAGGTTCAAGCTTTACCGCCGCGACCTGCCAGCGCCCCTTGCCGATGTCCTGCCGATTCTCGAAAACATGGGTCTCAAGGCCATGGTCGAAACCGGGTTCCCCGTGATCCCTGTTGGCGACGGCACGACCTGGATTCATGATTTCGAATTGCTGGACGAGCAGGGCGAGCACCTGGTTTTCGATGCCGTCAAGCAGGCCTTTGAAGAGGCCTTTACTGCGGTCTGGCAGGGCAGAACGGAGAATGACGGGTTCAACCGGCTGGTTCTGGAGGTGCCGACGTCCTGGCGGGAAGCCGCCCTGATCCGTGCCCTGTGCCGGCACAGGCAACAGTCAGGCCTTGATCCCAGCCAGAGGATCCAGGAGGCCGCCCTTGCGGCACATCCGACATTGACGGCCCGTATCCTCCAGCTGTTCAGGACAAAATTCGATCCCGCCCTCAAGGCCGACGTCAAGACGCGTCAGACCAGGGCTGCTTTGGAGCTGGCGGAGATCACCCAGGCCCTGCAGACCGTCGAAAGCCTTGACGAGGACAGGGTATTACGGCGCATCGCCCTGCTGGTCGCAGCAATCCAGCGCACCAATTATTACCAGGCTGACGCAGCGGGCGAGCCAAAGCCCTATATCAGCTTCAAGGTCGCCTCGCCGGAACTGGCGGACCTGCCCCTGCCCCGGCCCTATCGCGAGATTTTCGTCTGGGCGACGCACGTGGAGGGGGTGCACCTGCGGTTCGGCCCCGTCGCCCGGGGTGGGCTGCGATGGTCTGACCGGCGCGATGACTTCCGCACAGAGGTTCTGGGTCTGGTGAAAGCCCAGCAGGTCAAGAACGCAGTTATTGTGCCTGTGGGGTCCAAGGGAGGCTTCTATCCAAAGCAGCTGCCCAGGGGCGGCAGCCCCGACGCCATCCGCGCCGAGGGCGTGCGAGCCTATACGACCTTTCTCCAGGGCCTGCTGGACATCACCGACAACCTCACCGCAGATGGCAGGGTGATCCACCCCAAGGGTGTCGTGGTCCATGATGGCGATGACCCTTATCTGGTCGTCGCCGCCGACAAGGGAACTGCAACCTTCTCCGACATCGCCAATGGCGTGGCCGAGTCCTACGGCTTCTGGCTGGGCGATGCCTTCGCGTCCGGAGGCTCTGCCGGCTATGACCACAAGGTCATGGGCATAACCGCCCGCGGGGCCTGGGAAGCCGTCAAACGGCACTTCCGGGAACTGGGCAAGGATATCCAGACCGAGCCCTTCACGGTCGTCGGGGTGGGCGACATGTCTGGCGATGTGTTCGGCAACGGTATGCTGCTGTCCAGGGCGACCCGGCTGATCGCCGCCTTTGACCATCGTCACATCTTCCTCGACCCGGACCCGGACACCGCCATCTCCCATGCCGAACGGCAGCGGATGTTTGCCCTGCCCAGGTCTTCCTGGGACGATTACGACCGGTCAGCCATTTCAAGGGGCGGTGGCGTTTTTGCCCGCAGCCTGAAGTCCATTCCCCTGAGCCCGGAAGTGCGCGACATCCTTGACCTTCAGGTCGACACCGTGACCCCGGGCGAGTTGATCAACGCCATTCTCAGGGCCCGGGCAGAGCTGCTCTATCTCGGTGGCATCGGCACCTATGTCAAAGCCAGTACCGAAAGCCATGCCGATGCAGGCGACAAGACCAATGACGGCTGGCGGGTCGATGGTGCAGATCTGAGGGTCAAGGTGGTCTGCGAAGGGGCAAACCTCGGCCTGACCCAGGCCGGCCGGATCGAATTCGCCCTGCATGGCGGCAGGATCAATACCGACGCCATCGACAATTCGGCCGGGGTCGACTCCTCCGACCATGAGGTGAACATCAAGATCGCCACCGGTGCCCTGGAGCGCGCCGGAGCCCTCACCCGACCGCAGAGGAACAAGCTTTTACGGTCCATGACCCAGGAAGTGGCGGCCCATGTCCTGCAGCACAACTACGATCAGACCCTGGCCTTGTCCTTGATGGACCTGGATGCCGTGAGCGATCTGGAGGCCCAGGGCCGTTTCATGGCCCGGCTTGAAACCCAGGGGCGTCTTGACCGCACCGTCGAGGGCCTGCCCGGACCCGCCCTTCTCGCCGAACGCGCCCAGGCCAAAAGCGGCCTGGTCCGCCCGGAGGCGGCAGTTCTTCTGGCCTATGGCAAGCTGGAACTGTCCCGGGACATTGTCGCGTCAACCGCACCGGATGACCCCTATTTCGAGGCCGTCCTCGAAGGCTACTTCCCCAAGGGTTTGCGCAGTTACGATCAGGGGCTCAGCCGTCACCGGTTGCGGCGGGAAATCATTGCTACGATCGCCGCCAATGACATCATCAACACGTGCGGCCCGTCCTTCCCCGGGCGGCTGATGGCGGCGGCGTCCTGCGATACCCGGGCGCTTATTGTCGGGTATGAGGCGGCCAAGGCGATTCTGGACCTGCCAAGGCTGTGGAAGGCTGTGGCAGCTCTGGACAGCAAGGTGCCCGGCGAGATCCCGGCGGGGGCCCAGATGGCCCTGTTCAGACGCCTGGTTTACACCCTGCGCGGTGAGACCTTCTGGCTGGCCCGGCGGGCCGGTCGGGAAAATCTCGGTGTCGTAGACCTGATCGCGCGTTATGCACCCGGCACGGCAGAGCTGCGCAGCCTGGGCGGCGACCTTCTTGCGCCGGTCGAGCGCCGTCGTGTGGACGTGGCAGTCCAGGCCATGGTCGCCCTGGGTGGGCCCCAGGGACTGGCCCGGGAGGTGGCTGCTCTTGAGCCCCTGACCACAGCCATGGACCTGGTGGACCTAGCCGAAGCTTCAAGCTGGAAGCTCCCAGCCGCCGCGAGACTCTATCAGCAGGTCGGTGCCGATTTCGCCTTCGACCGCTTGCGGGTCGCCGCCGGCAGTTTCCGCGCCGGCGACAATTTCGAGCGCACAGCCCTACGACGACTGATGGAGGATCTCCTGGCTGAACAAGCCACCGTGACCCGATCTGTCATGGCCCTTGCAGGGTCAGAAAGATCTGCCGATGACCCCGCAAAGGCAGCCAGGGCGGTAGAGATCTGGTCTTCAAAGCGAAAGGATCTGGTGAGGGCCGCCAATCAGGCTGTAGAGGAAATCGAAAGCGTCGGCGGTGCCTGGACCTTCGCCAAGCTGACCATAGCCAATGCCGCCTTGCGGGAACTGGTGTCCTCTGTGGGCACGGACGTAAAATCGCCGAGATGACATCATAGACGACATGCTCCGGTCCCTAGGTCGGCGCGCTGGTGGAGAGCTTTTGGTCAGGTGGGAGCGCGCGAGTCTGATGCCTGGATCAGGTGTCGGGTGGGCTGTAACCATCACCCATAGCCAGGCACCCTGATGCGCCCTAAAGTTTCTGTCTTATGACAAGCGACTGGGCTTCCGGTGTCGGAACACAATTGCCAACTTCTCGATCATTGTGCTTAACTTGATCGCGTTGCCCTCCCGATTTGGTGTTTTCGCGGTGCATTTTTTCTTTGGGGCCTCGTCGTTGTCATTTGCCTATCCCTCATGCGCGTCAGGCTGGCCTGTCACCGGTGCGGATTATGCGAGTAGCCCATCGTTCGTAGCTTGATGGATCGCGTTTACCTGGTCCAAGCTTCTGCGAATGTCGCTTTTTGCAAACATGCGACCCTTTAGCGAATCATGCACAAACCTCCATATTCAAGTGTTGAAGAAGCCTCCAACGCGATCTCTTTGCAGCGCGCAGGATCGCAACCACAACAGGTTGCCCGTCCGGTCTTTGCAGATGAACTCGATCAACTGGTTTTGGACGGGTCTCAGCAGAGTCTCCTGGCCATCGGCATGCGTCGATCCTACGCGGACTCCTGCCTGAACAGTTCGGGTGGCCTGATCGATATGACAGGTCTTGATCGTTTCACTGAATTTGATCCGGAAACCGGGAGACTCAAGGCGGAGGCCGGTGTCAGCCTTTCCGATATCCTGAAGCTGGTTGTCCCACACGGATGGTTTCTGCCGACCACTCCAGGGACGCGCTTCATCACCCTTGGTGGCGCCATAGCCAACGATGTGCACGGCAAGAACCATCATCGCGTGGGGAGTATGGGGTGCAGTGTCTTGTCCCTCTGCCTCGTCAATAGCGATGGTCAAAGGCGCGTGATAGATCCGCAGACCTCCCCGGCTCACTTTGCGGCCACGATTGGGGGACTAGGCCTCACCGGCATAATCGAGTGGGTCGAATTGCAATTGGTTCGGATTGGCAGCGCCTATCTCGAGGTAGAGAGCGTCGCCTACGATAACTTGGATGCCTTTTGGGCTCTTACCGAAGAGAGCGCCATCAGTCACGAACACACGGTCGCCTGGATTGATTGCGCAAGCCGAGGTGCCGCATCCGGACGCGGTGTATTCATCCGGGCCAACTGGGCGAAGGATGGCGACTATACCACGCATTCGGACACTGCCTGGACGCGCCTTCCCCTCGCCCTGCCTGAGATCGCAATGAACCGTCTCTCCATTGCGGCCGCGAATGAGTTCTATTTTCGTTTAGGCAAGATGGCGCGGCACCAGCAACGGCGCCACTATACGAACTACTTCTATCCCCTTGACGCCATCCGTGATTGGAGTCGCCTCTACGGTCGAAGAGGCCTCGTAGAGTACCAATGCGTCATTCCATTCAATATGGAACGTAAGGTGCTCCCGGTACTGCTTGATGAAATTTCGCGATCGGGCCAAGCCTCCTTCCTGGGCGTATTGAAGACGTTCGGGAATATTCCATCGCCAGGACTCCTATCCTTCCCCAGGCCAGGGACGGCCTTTGCTTCGGACTTCCCCAACCGTGGCGCTGTGACTCTCGCCCTGATGGAAAGACTGGACGATATTGTCGCTGAAGCAGGTGGTGCCCTCTATTCAGCCAAGGATGGTCGCATGCCTGGACGGATGTTTCGACAATCCTATCCCCAATGGCGACAGTTCATGGCCCTGAAGGACCCGAAAATGTCATCGGACTTCTGGCGAAGGGTATCCCTGGATGACTAGTCAGAAGAGGATTGTGATCCTTGGGGCCGCATCAGCCATGGCGCAGGCCGCTGCCCGCCGATGGGCAGCAAAGGGCGCTCGACTGGTTTTAGTGGGGCGAAATGGCTCGCGGCTCGAGAGTATCGCCCAAGACCTTCGGACACGAGGGGCGGGAATGGTCGAAGGGGTAACACTCGATTGTGCCAAGGCCGACGTCGAGTCATCTCTGACCAGCTTCTTCGAAATCTTGGGTGGGATCGACATGATTTTGGTCGCCTATGGGCAATCGGGTGACCAGGAATTCCTCGAGGTCGATGCTCCAGCCGCCGCCGAGCTGTTTGCGACAAATTTCACCAGCGCTGCAGCCTGGTGTTTGGCGGCAGCCCGGATTTTCGAACGGCAGAGCTATGGCACCCTTCTTGTCATTGGGTCCGTCGCTGGCGACAGGGGACGTCGGTCGAACTATATCTATGGAGCCTCAAAAGCGGGGCTGGGTGTCTTGGTCCAAGGCATAGCCCACCGCCTGTCTAAGTGCGGCGGCAGAGCTGTGCTGATAAAGCCCGGTTTTGTCGACACGCCGATTACCGCAGGGATAGTGAAGAAGGGACCCTTGTGGTCCAAGCCGGATACCCTGGGACGGGTCATCGCAGATGCGGCCGTGCGTGGCGGGCCTATCGTCTATGCCCCGTCCTACTGGCGCCTAATCCTCTTGATCATTCGTGCCGTTCCAGCAGCAATTTTCCACAGGACCCGTCTTTAGGGAACATGGCACGGAAGGTCTGGGGTTCGCAGTCTGCCGATCCTACTGATTGGCGGGCGCATGACAGTGTCTAGGCTTGCGGATTCATGCGCATGGCGGGTCCGGAGGTAGATGCTCACCCCTCCTATGAAGTAAGCGCCGGTAGTCTGGGTTTTGAGACGACCTCTGTGATGGGGTTGAGGGCGGTTCTTCCGAGGAGCGCTCCGCGGGCGATGACTGAGACGGTAGCGTCATAGCGCCGACAGACGCCGCTGTGCAGGTGGATGCGCGTCGTCACCGCCCAGATCGGCGGCATGTCGAAATGGTTGTTGGCGTGAACCTTGTGTTGATCGGCTTGCCGAGCTTGTCCTCCAGCTCCGTTACGCACTTCTCAAGGCAGGGCATCGTCATAGCCTGGATTTCCGGCAAAGCGACCAATTCAGCGTTTTGCACGGCTTGCGCCAGCATGCCCTCGGTGATGCCCGGTCAAAGGGCGGGGGTGAGCAGATACGCCCGAATTTGAGTCATGGGCGTCAATTAAGTATATCTGCGAATTTCCAGATTTCGAGCAAGCAGCCTAAATCAGTTTTTATCTACAATAAATCCGCGATTTATCGCTACTCGATGGCAGCAAATTTGGAAATCCAATGACTATTTGTAAATCTAGTCATCCGATCTTCAATTTCATCACGCGATATGAACCACACTCGTATACTTTGATATAATTTGTAGCTATGTAATCATCTAATGTTTTGATTTTACTGCTAATTGCAGACCCGTTTGGTTCTATAATGTTGTCGTATAGAGAGTTTAATACAACGTAGCGGACCTTTTTTTGCCCCAATTCGCTTACAATGATATTTTGAATATGGGCGTTTGTCTGCAATCCTGGATCAAATTGAAACCATTTTGTTGAAGGTGTTCGGTCTGCGAGAAAGTAAAAGATGATATCGTTTTGAACAATTCTGTCATGACGGGAATTTCCGACGAAAATTGGCTCATTTTTTTCAGTATTTTTTACTATATAATCAATAGCCTGCGCTTGATCAATCCGATTTCTGAATGAACCAAGTCGCTCATTTTTGGTAATAACGGTGGGAAATTCAGAGATAGTGGCGTATTTCACCGGAACAAATCTTTGCACGCAAATTAATAGCGCTGCCAGAGATGTTGAAATGACGAGCCCAATGGTTGCGGCGCAGGCGATTTTGAGCACTGCTGAATAAGATCTGTATTGAGATATCGATCTCACAAAAACATTCGCCATCAACGCGAGAGACATTATGAAAGATAAACACATATGTATCGGGCTTACACGGACCATGCCCTTAATATAGAAAATGGATGACAAAACAGCACAAAATATTGAAATTCCTGATTTATAATCAATGCTTTTAATGTCTTTTATTAATCCCCGGAACAACAGATATACATATATCGCAACAATCGAAGGGGGAGCATAGACAACATAATTAATGAATGCCGATTCGAATATTGGGAATGGAAGATTTCGATTCACTGCATAGGTTTTTGATGGAAACAGAAGCACTTGGTAGATCAGATCAGGAACCACGCCTTGCCATATGTAGAAGACCATAAGGGGTCCGGTCACCAGGAGCCCCCCCGCCAGGTAGGGCCCAAGCTTCGAAAAGACTGCCCTAATCGGGCTTACACTCGGATCTTTGGCGACCAAAATTCGGCCTAAGATGACCATCGATGTAGCACCAGCCGCAGCAATTCCAATTTCATATCGAAAGAGCACGACAAGTCCGGAGACTATGCCGGCGGCAAAGGTCTGGGCA
>CAIYSH010000469.1 GCA_903928755.1 uncultured Alphaproteobacteria bacterium
ACCAATAACCGCATGGAACTGATGGCCGCCATCCGCGCCCTTGAAGCCCTGACCAAGCCCTGCGCCGTCGAACTCCATACCGACAGCACCTATGTCCTGAAGGGGATTTCCGAGTGGATCCACAACTGGAAGCGCCGGGGCTGGCGGACGGCAGACAACAAGCCGGTCAAGAATGATGATCTGTGGCGTCGACTGGACGAGGCGCGCAGTCGACATCAGGTCAGCTGGAAGTGGGTCAAGGGCCATGCAGGACACCCGATGAATGAGCGGGCAGACGAATTGGCCCGCCTCGGGCTTACGGAAGCACGGACCAACCCTTGACTTTCAGGACGGAGAGCCCCATTTCGTTCAGCATTGAACGAATAGAGGTGCCCAGTGTCCTCAATCCCCCTGCGCAATTCGGCAGCCCCCCAGGATCACCCCCACATCGAGGTCTTCTTGGCGATCGGGACCATTGAGCATTATCTGCGCAAGACGGTCATGCGCCGCCTTCCGACAGGCATGACCTATGCGCACTTTGAAGTCCTGCGACACTTCATGCGCCACGGCGACGGACTGACGCCCGCCCAACTGGCTCAGGTCCTGCTGGTCACCAAGGGCGCAGTCACAAACATCCTTCAGAAGATGGAAGAGCAGGATCTGATTGCCGTGATCAGCGATGTGGTCGATGGCCGGAAAAAACGGGTCAGGATCACCCGCACCGGGATCGAAACCGCCAATGCCATCTTCAGGGCCATGAAAGCCCAGACCGAAAAGCTGCGCGACGGGTTTACCGACAACGAGTTTCGCGACGCCCTGCCCTTCCTGCGGGCCCTGGGCGCCTTTCTCGAGGAAGAAACCGCCGCGGCCCAAGCCTAGACATGCTTCATCTGCTCCTGAAGGCTGGCCTGCCAGGGCTGATCATTGCCGCCGTTTCGGAAATTGCCAAACGGTCTCCAGGCTTCGGCGCCCTGGTCGCCGCCCTGCCCCTGGTTTCCGTTCTGGGCATGATCTGGCTCTGGAAGGACACTCACGATCCCGTGCGGCTGGCCGATCATGCCCAGGCAACACTCTGGTATGTCCTGCCTTCACTGCCCATGTTCCTGATCATCCCGGCACTCCTGCGTCGAGGCACGCCGTTCTGGGGTGCCCTGGCAGTGGGTTGTCTTGTGACCATCGGGCTCTATCTCCTGATGATCTGGGCAGACCCAAGGCTGGGAATTCAGCTCGGGGGATCCGGCGGGAGTTGATTGCCGCTTGTAAGAGAGGCCTGTTCAGGATTCCAGGTCGTCAGAAATGGGATCTACAAGGTGGATCAGGACTTCCTGACGAACTCGGCCCGCAGGACCAGACCCTTGATCCCTTCGTACCGGCAGTCGATTTCCTGATCATCTCCGGTCAGTCTGATCGACTTGATGACCGTGCCGCGCTTCAGGGTCTGGCCTGCCCCCTTTACCTTGAGGTCCTTGATCAGGGTAACACTGTCCCCATCGGCCAGCAGGTTGCCGACCGAGTCCCGGACTTCCACCGCCAGTTCGGCCTTGTCCTGCAAACTGGCCGCACTGACCCACTCACCCGTGGCCTCGTCGAAGACGAAGTCCTCGTTACCGTTCTCCGACATGAACCTGTATCTCCGGAACCCAAATGCACGGATCGGTTCATAGCAGAAAACTGCTGCACTCCCCCTGACTCGTTTGCCCTTCAGGTTCCCGCTGGTCCGATAGTCCAAGCTGATGCAGACTGGATCGTACAGAGGGGGGAGGCAATATGACAATCCAGCTGCGACAGATCTGCCTGGTGGCCGGGAAACTGGCACCGGTCGTTGACGACCTCCGGCACATTCTGGGCCTGGAGGCTTGCTACATCGACCCCGGCGTCAAGGTCTTTGGCCTGGAAAACACTCTGCTTCCCGTCGGTCGGAACTTCCTTGAGGTGGTGGCCCCCATCACCGAAAATACGGCTGGCGGACGTTACCTCCAGCGGCGCGGCGGTGATGGCGGCTATATGGTGATTACCCAGGCCGATACGCGGGAGGCGCAGTCTGCAGTCCGCCTTCAGGCCCTCGAAAACGGTGTGCGCGTGGCCTATGAGCACGATCGGGATGGCTGGAACCTCTGCCAGCTGCATCCCGGGGACATGGTCGCTGCTTTTCTGGAAGTCGAGTGGGACCAGCATGAAGACCTCTCAGGCCACTGGATGCCGGCGGGCGGGACAGGTTGGGAGGACAAGGTTCGCCAGGATGTCACCCGGGACATCATCGGCGTCGAACTTCAGGGACCAGATCCTTCAGCGCTCGCAGACCTGTGGGCGCGGGTGCTGGGCAAAACCATTCAGACCGTGGAGGGCCTTCCGACCCTGGCCCTGAACAATGCGGTTCTGACCTTCGTGGAAGCCGTCGACGGGCGGGGCCCGGGCCTCTCAGGCCTGACCCTGGAGGTGAAGGACAGGGACGGGATCCTCGACCGGGCTCAGGCCCGCGGGAGGGGCATTTCTGGAGATCGGGTCGATATCGGCGGCGTCTGGTTTCGGCTGACCTCTGCCAGGCAGGGCTGACCATGCTTGAAACCGTCGATGTCGTGATTGTCGGTGCGGGAGCCTCCGGTGCGGCCGTCGCCTGGAGCCTGGCCGAAACGCGGATGCAGATTGTCTGCCTGGATCAGGGCGACTGGCCCAACCCGGCCAACTTCCCGTCTGCAGGTCGGGACTGGGAAGCGCGCCAGCATACCGATCACAGCTTCAATCCCAGCGTCCGGCGAGCGGCGGCAGACTATCCGATCAATGAGGACAGCTCGCCGATCAAGATTGCCAACTATAACGGGGTCGGTGGGGGCACGGTGCTCTATGCCGGGCACTTTCCGCGCTTCCACCCCTCGGATTTCAGGGTGAGGACCCTGGATGGGGTCGCAGATGACTGGCCCATCGACTATGCGACCCTTGAGCCGTTCTATGACCAGAATGACGCCATCATGGGAGTCGCTGGCCTGCGGGGCGACCCCGCAAATCCCTTGAAGCCCGAGCGCATGCCTCCCCTGCCCCTGGGCAGGTCGGCCTCTGCCGTTGCACGGGGTTTCAACGCCCGGGGCTGGCACTGGTGGCCCTCTGACAGCGCCATTGCGACCCGGGAACATGAAGGCCGGGCGCCCTGCATCAATCTGGGCCACTGCCTCTATGGCTGCGCCCAGGGAGCCAAGGCCAGCACCGATATTACCTACTGGCCACTGGCTGTACGGGCCGGGGTCGAAGTCCGGACACACTGCAGGGTCCGGGAAGTATGCGTGGATGACCAGGGCATGGCAAAGGGCGTGATCTATTACGATGCCCAGGGCCAGGAACAGTTCCAGCCAGCCCACATTGTCATCATGGCCTGCAATGGGGTCGGCACCCCCCGTATACTTCTGAACTCGAAGTCGAAACTGTTTCCCGACGGCCTGGCCAATTCCAGCGGGCTGGTCGGCCGCAATCTCATGTTCCATCCCTATGCCTCGATCACCGGTTATTTCGATGAACCGCTTGATGGCGGGCGTGGGCCCAGCAATGGCCTCTGGAGCCAGGAGTTCTACGAGACCGATCCCGGCCGGGGTTTCCTTCGGGGTTATACCTACGAGTTCAGTCGAGGCGGCGGTCCAGCCAGCCAGGCCCTAGGGGGGATCGGCAGCGGTCGGGTGCCCATTGGCTCTGGCCATCATCAGGCCTTCCGCAGGCGCCTGGACCACTCAACTGGCATGGTCGCCATCTGCGAGGACCTGCCCGAAGCCCACAATACGGTAACCCTCGACCCCACCCTGACCGACACCCACGGCATTCCGGCCCCGAAAATCAACTACACGATCAGCGAAAACAGTCAGCGCATGCTGGAATTCGCCATGGCTCGGGGTGCCGAAGTCATGAAGGCGGCAGGGGCCTACGAGGTGCAGACCGCGGCTCCACTATCCTTCGGGGGCTGGCACCTCATGGGCACGGCCCGCATGGGGCTCGATCCGAAGACCTCCGTCGTCAATGAATGGGGCCGGAGCCATGATGTGAAGAACCTGTTTGTTGTGGACGGCAGTCTGTTCGTCACCTCTGCCGGGGTAAATCCGACATCGACCATCCAGGCCCTGGCCCTCTATGTGGCCGACGCCATCAAGTCGCGCCTTGCCACCCTGTTTGACTGAGACTGAACATGGCCCTTACCGAACAGCAGATTGAGGCCTTCCGCGTCATCGCCGGGCGGATCATACCCGCCGAAGACGGGGCACTGGGTGCCGATGATCCGGCCATTTTTGCTGATTTAAGTTCAAGCCTGAACGATATTGCGCCCGCCATTGTCAGCGTGATCGAGGCTGTGATCGCTGAGACCTCCGGCAGATTCGCCGAACTGCCATCCGCCGCACAGGATGCGATATTGCACAAGGTGCAGTCTGCCCTGGGCATGACCTTCTGGGCCGCCGTCCAGAGGGTGACCCTGTGCTACTACCGGGATGATCGGGTGCTTTCAGCCCTGGGCCTGCGCCCGGGCCCGCCCTTTCCAAGAGGGCAGGTCCTCGAACAGGGCGACTGGAGCCTGCTGGATCCGGTAAAGGCCCGCCAACCCTTCTGGCGGGAAGCCTAGACCCCGGCCAGTTGGGCCTTCCGCTCCCGCCGACGGCGGTGAAGGATGTGCTCGGTATAGCCATTGGGCTGAAGCCTGCCCTGAAATACCAGGTCCAACGCGGCCTGGAAGGCGATGCTGCTGTCCGGGTCACCTGCCATGGGTTGATACAACGGATCATCCGCATTCTGCCCGTCCACCACACTGGCCATGCGAAGCAGGGTCTCCCTCACCTGTTCCTCGCTGCAGACCCCGTGATGAAGCCAGTTGGCAATGTGCTGGCTGGAAATCCGCA
>CAIYSH010000470.1 GCA_903928755.1 uncultured Alphaproteobacteria bacterium
CCCTCCGCCCGTCACTATGACACTGTCCTCGCGCCGGTGATCACGGAAAAAGCCACCCTGCTTTCAGAGCAGAACAAGGTGGTTTTCCGGGTCGCTCTCGATGCGACAAAGGACGAAATCTCCGCAGCTGTTGAAACCCTGTTCAAGGTCACTGTCACCAAGGTCAACACCCTGGTCGTCAAGGGCAAGACCAAGCGTTTCCGCGGCCGTCCGGGCCGTCGCTCGGATGTCAAAAAGGCTGTCGTGACCCTGGCTGAAGGCCAGTCGATCGACATCACCACGGGGCTCTGATCCGATGGCTCTGAAGCAGTTTAATCCGACATCACCGGGTCGTCGTACCTTGGTGCTGATCGACCGGTCCGAGCTCCACAAGGGCCGTCCGGAAAAGTCCCTCGTTGAGGGTCTGACCAAATCCGGCGGACGTGGCGGCGGTGGCCGGATTGCCGTCCGTTTCCGCGGTGGCGGACACAAGCGTCTCTATCGCGTCGTCGATTTCAAGCGCCGCAAGCTTGATGTGGTCGGTATTGTGCAGCGCATTGAATACGATCCGAACCGGACCGCCTTCATTGCCCTGATCCAGTATGCCGATGGGGAGCTGGCCTATATCCTGGCCCCCCAGCGCCTCAAGGCCGGCGATCAGGTCATCGCCGCTGAACGCGCTGACGTGAAGCCGGGCAATGCCATGCCGCTCCGCAGCATGCCGATTGGCACCATCATCCACAATGTCGAGCTGAAACCCCTCAAGGGTGGCCAGATCGCCCGTTCGGCTGGTGCCTATGCCCAGCTGGTCGGACGTGATGCCGGCTATGCCCAGATCCGCCTGAATTCCGGCGAACTCCGCATGGTCCAGGACGGCTGCATGGCCACGGTCGGTGCCGTTTCCAACCAGGATCACATGAACGAGGTGCTCGGCAAGGCCGGTCGCGCTCGTCACAAGGGCCGTCGCCCGCACGTTCGCGGCGTCGCCATGAACCCGGTCGATCACCCGCACGGCGGCGGTGAAGGCCGCACCTCTGGCGGTCGCCACCCGGTTACGCCGTGGGGCAAGCCGACAAAGGGCTCCAAGACACGCACCAACAAGGCGACGGACAAGTACATCATCCGTTCGCGTCATGCTCGGAAGGCTCGCTAAGTCATGACCCGTTCCGTCTGGAAAGGTCCGTTTGTTGACGGATACCTGCTCAAGAAGGCCGATGCCGCGCTTGGCTCGGGCCGCAAGGATGTGATCAAGACCTGGTCGCGTCGTTCCACCATCATGCCGCAGTTCGTCGGCCTGACCTTCGGGGTTCACAACGGCCAGAAGCACGTGCCTGTGCTGGTCAGTGAGGACATGGTCGGCATGAAGCTCGGTGAGTTCGCGCCGACCCGGTACTTCCCCGGTCACGCTGCCGACAAGAAGGCGAAGAGAAAGTAGCCATGGCCAAGCAAGCAAAAGCGCGTCGGCTCAAGCCGGCCGAAGCGATGGCGAAGGTGACCGCGGTGCGTATCAGCGCCCGGAAGCTGAACCTGGTCGCCCAGTCGATCCGCGGCCTCAAGGTGCAGCGTGCCCTGAACGAACTTGAGTTCAGCCACAAGCGTATCGCGGGCGACGTCCGCAAGGCTCTGTATTCGGCAATCTCGAACGCCGAAAACAACCACAACCTCGACATCGACTCTCTGGTCGTCGCTGAGGCCTTTGTGGGCAAGAACCTGATCATGAAGCGTTTCTCGGCCCGCGCCCGCGGCCGTGCTTCCCGTATCGAAAAGCCGTTCAGCGAGATCACCATCGTGGTCCGCGAATTGGGTGAGGCCGCCTGATGGGTCAAAAAGTCAATCCAGTCGGGCTTCGCCTCGGCATCAACCGCACCTGGGACAGTCGCTGGTTCGCCGACGGTGCCGAGTACGGCAAGCTGCTTCACGAAGACATTGCCGTGCGCAAGAATCTGAAGAAGCGCCTCTATCAGGCCGGCGTCTCGCGCATCATCATCGAGCGCCCGCACAAGAAGTGCCGCATCACCATCTATGCCGCCCGCCCCGGCGTGGTCATCGGCAAGAAGGGTGCGGACATAGAAAAGCTGCGCAAGGACATCGCCGCCATGACGGATGGCGAGGTTCACCTGAACATCGTCGAAATCCGCAAGCCGGAAGCCGATGCCCAACTGGTTGCGGAAAATATCGCGCAGCAGCTGGAGCGCCGTATCGCCTTCCGTCGCGCCATGAAGCGGTCGCTGCAGAGCGCCATGCGGATCGGTGCCAAGGGGATGCGTATTGAAGTTTCGGGCCGCCTCGGCGGTGCAGAAATTGCCCGCGCCGAGTCTTATCATGAAGGCCGCGTGCCGCGTCACACCCTGCGGGCCGACATCGACTATGGTTTCACTGAAGCCAAGACGACCTACGGCATCATCGGTGTGAAGGTCTGGGTCTTCAAGGGCGAGGTCCTCGAACACGATCCCATGGCCCTCGACAAGCGTCTTGCAACCGAATCCGGCCCTGCTGGTGAAGGTGGTGGCCGTGAACGTGGTGATCGCCCGGATCGCGGCCCGCGTCGCGATCGTCGCGACCAAGCTGGAGCGTAAGGTCTAACCATGCTTTCGCCGAAGAAAACCAAGTATCGCAAGCAGTTCAAGGGCAAGATCCATGGGGTCGCCAAGGGCGGCTTCTCCCTGAACTTCGGGTCCTACGGACTGAAGTCTGTCGAGCCGGAGCGGATTACCGCCCGGCAGATCGAGGCGGCCCGCCGCGCGATTACCCGCCAGATGAAGCGTCAGGGCCGGGTCTGGATCCGGATCTTCCCGGATCTTCCTGTGACCGACAAGCCGGCTGAAGTCCGGATGGGTAAGGGCAAGGGCGCCGTGGAATACTGGGCAGCTCGTGTCCATCCCGGTCGTATCATGTTCGAAATCGACGGCGTGCCGGACGATGTGGCCCGTGAAGCCCTGCGCCTCGGTGCAGCCAAGCTTCCGGTGAAGACCCGCATCGTCACCCGCATCGACGCTGTTGCGGAGCACGCGTGATGAAGATTGATGACATCCGGGGCATGACGCCCGATCAACTGGCCGAAAGCCTGCTGAACCTGAAGAAGGAGCAGTTCAATCTGCGCTTCCAGGGTGCGACGGGCCAGGTCGAGAAGACCCACCGCGTGAGCGAAGTCCGCAAGGACATCGCGCGGATCAAGACCGTCCTGCGCGCCAAGCAGGCTACGGCTTAAGGAGACCGACGAAATGCCGAAACGAGTTCTCGAAGGCCTCGTCGTCTCTGATAAGGGCGACAAGACCATTATTGTGAAGGTGGAACGTACCTTCCTGCATCCGGTGCTGAAGAAGACCGTTCGTCGGTCTAAGAAGTATCACGCGCACGACGAAGGCAACGCATTCAAGGCTGGCGAGTTCGCCCGCATTGTCGAGTGTGCCCCGAAGTCGAAAACAAAAACCTGGGAAGTCCTGCCTAAGGCCGACTCCCAACAGCCGTCATAAGGGAGGTCCGATCCAATGATCCAGATGCAGACCAACCTTGAAGTGGCCGACAATTCCGGTGCACGCCGCGTCATGTGCATCAAGGTGCTGGGCGGTGCCGGGCGTCGTTATGCCGGCGTCGGCGACAAGATCGTCGTTTCGGTCAAGGAAGCCATCCCGCGTGGACGTGTGAAGAAGGGTGATGTGCTCCAGGCCATCGTCGTTCGCACCTCCTCGGCGATCAAGCGCAAGGACGGATCGGTGATCCGCTTCGACAAGAACGCCGCCGTTATCGTGAACAAGCAGAGCGAGCCGATCGGCACGCGGATCTTCGGCCCGGTTCCTCGCGAACTGCGCGCCAAGAACCACATGAAGATCATCTCCCTCGCCCCCGAGGTGCTGTAATGGCTGCAAAGATCAAAAAAGGGGACCGTGTTGTGGTCCTGGCCGGCAAGGACAAGGGCCGTCAGGGTAATGTCCTGAAGGTCCTGCCCAAAGAGAGCCGGGTTGTGGTGGAAGGCCTGAACATTGCTCAGCGCCACACCAAGCCGTCTCAGGGCGATCCCCAGGGCGGTATCAAGAACAAGGAAGCCCCGCTTCACGTTTCCAATGTGGCGCTGCTGGATTCCAACGGCAAGCCGACACGCGTCGGCTTCCGCGTCGAGGGCGACAAGAAGGTTCGGGTCGCCAAGACGACCGGCGAGGTGATCAATGGCTGAGCAAGCTTATGAGCCGAGACTGAAGACCGAGTATCGTCAGCGCATCCGCGCGACGATGAAGGAGCAGTTCGGCTACACCAACGAAATGCAGATCCCCAAACTGGACAAGATCGTCCTGAACATGGGGATCGGTGAGGCGGTTTCGGACTCCAAGAAGGTCAATTCGGCGATCGCCGACCTGACCCGTATTGCGGGTCAGAAGCCGATGCCCACCAAGGCCCGCAACTCCATCGCCGGCTTCAAGCTGCGCGAAGGTATGACGGTCGGTGCGAAGGTGACCCTTCGCGCAGACCGCATGTATGAATTCCTGGACCGTCTGATCACCATTGCCTTGCCGCGGGTGAAGGACTTCCGGGGCCTGAAGCCCACTTCGTTCGACGGTCGTGGCAACTATGCCATGGGTCTGAAGGAGCACATCGTGTTCCCCGAGATCAATTACGACCAGATCGATCAAATGTGGGGCATGGACATCATTGTCGCCACGACTGCGAAGACCGATGACGAAGCGCGTGCGCTTCTCAAGGAATTCCAGTTCCCGTTCAACGCTTAGGGACGGGAAGGAAAGAGCAAATGGCCAAGAAGAGCGCCGTCAACCGTAACGAGATGGTCAAGACCCTCGTCAAGAAGTTCGCCAGCAAGCGTGATGCGCTCAAGGCGATCGCCAACAACGAGAGCCTTCCCCTCGAAGAGCGTTTCGAAGCCCGGCTTAAACTTGCCGAGCTGCCGCGCAACTCGTCCAAGACCCGCATCCGCAATCGGTGCGATGTCACCGGACGCCCGCGTGCCTATTACCGCAAGCTGAGGATGAGCCGTATCGCCCTGCGCGAACTCGGTTCGCACGGGTTGATCCCCGGCCTCGTCAAGTCGAGCTGGTGAGGAGGGTCCCATGGTGAACGACCCCGTTGGCGATATGATCGCCCGCATGAAGAACGCCGCGACCCGCGGCCGTTCCAAGGTTTCGACCCCCGCCTCGAAGATGCGCGCGCGCGTCCTCGATGTGCTGGCCGAAGAAGGTTACATCCGCGGCTACCAGCTGGTGCAGAAGCCAGGCGCGTTCCCGGAATTCGAGATTGAACTCAAGTATTTTGATGGTCAGCCCGTCATTGTCGAGATCAAGCGCGTTTCCAAGCCTGGCCGTCGCGTCTATTCGTCGATCGCAGATCTGAAGCCCATCAAGAATGGCCTCGGCATCTCGGTCCTTTCGACGCCCAAGGGCGTGATGTCCGACACGGCGGCGCGTGAAGCCAATGTGGGCGGCGAAGTTCTGTTGCGGGTCTACTAAGATGTCGCGGATCGGAAAGAAGGCCGTGCCGGTTCCGGCCGGCGTGACCGTCACAATCGACGGCCAGACCGTCTCGGTGAAGGGCCCCAAGGGGCAGCTCGCCTGGACTGTGGCCGAAGAAATCGAGGTCAAGCAGGACGGTGGGGAACTGACCCTGTCGAAGCGTGTCGAATCCACCCGGGCCCAGGCCATGTGGGGGCTCTCGCGCACCCTGATCGCCAATATGGTCATCGGTGTCACAACCGGATTTGAGGAAACCCTCGAACTGGTCGGCGTCGGTTATCGTGCGGCCATGAAGGGCACCGACCTGTCGCTGCAACTCGGCTTCAGTCACGATGTGGATCTTCCGCCTCCAGCGGGGATCTCGTTTGCTGTGCCCAAGCAGACCGAAATCAAGATCAGCGGCATCGACAAGCAGGCCGTCGGTGAAATCGCGTCCCGTATCCGCCGTATCCGTCCCCCGGAGCCCTACAAGGGCAAGGGCGTGCGTTATGCCGGCGAGAAGGTTCGCCGCAAGGAAGGCAAGAAGAAGTAGGTCATGGCTATTTCTCACAGAGATTCTGCGAAGCGGCGTGCCGAGCGCACCCGTATTCGCCTCCGCTCCCTGGCCAACGGGCGTCCTCGCCTGTCGGTTTTCCGTTCGTCAAAGAACATCTACGCCCAGATCATTGATGACAAGGCGGGTGTAACCCTGGCGGCGGCATCCTCTCTTGAGGGTGAAGGCAAGACCAAGGGGTCGGACAAGGACGCAGCGGCGCGTGTCGGTGCCCTGGTCGCTCAACGCGCTATGGAAAAGGGCGTCAAGGACGTCGTCTTCGATCGTGGCGGCTACATGTATCACGGCCGGGTGAAAGCCCTCGCTGACGCCGCGCGCGAAGCCGGCTTGAACTTCTAGGGGTAAGCTGATGGCTCGTGGAAACGAACAACGCGGCGAAGGCGGTCCTCGCAGGGGACGCGACCGGAATGCTCCGACAGAAGAGCGGGCAGATTCCGACATCGTCGAAAAACTGGTGCACATCAATCGTGTCGCCGCCACCGTGAAGGGGGGCCGCAGGTTCTCCTTCGCCGCTCTGATGGTCGTTGGTGACCAGAAGGGGCGTGTCGGTTTCGGTCACGGTAAGGCTCGGGAAGTGCCCGAGGCGATCCGTAAGGCTACGGAAGAGGCCAAGAAGTCCATGATCCGGGTTCCCCTGCGGGAGAGCCGGACCCTCCATCACGACGGCAATGGTCGCTGGGGTGCAGGCAAGGTCATGGTCCGTTCGGCACCTCCTGGCACCGGCGTGATTGCCGGCGGCCCGATGCGTGCGGTTCTGGAAACCCTCGGTGTTCAGGACGTTGTGGGCAAGTCTGTCGGGTCTTCAAACCCCTACAACATGGTGCGCGCGACATTCCAGGCGCTGAAGGCTCAGGCTTCGCCGCGGCAGGTTGCCAACAAGCGCGGCAAGAAGGTTTCGGATGTGCTCGGCCGTCGTGCCGATGGCGCTGCCGTCGCCGCCGCCGAGGGAGAATAGCCCATGGCTAAAGTTACAGTTCGTCAAACGGCCAGCCCGATCCGTCGGACAAAAGACCAGCGGGCGACCCTGGTCGGCCTCGGTCTGAACCGTATCGGCAGGACCTCGATCCTTGAGGACACCCCGTCAGTGCGTGGCATGATCGCCAAGGTCCATCACCTGGTCGAAGTGGTCAGCTAGTTATTTCCGGCCGTTCCTTCGGGAACGGTTCCCATTCAGCCGAGTCGGATCTGTCCGGCGATTGATCTCCAAGGAGAGGCGTCCATGACCAAGCTCAATGAGCTTTCCCCCCGTGAGGGTTCGACCAAAGGCCGGATGCGTGTCGGCCGAGGCCCGGGTTCGGGCAAGGGCAAGACGGCCGGTCGCGGCGTCAAGGGCCAGAAGGCACGCTCCGGCGTCGCCATTGCCGGGTTCGAAGGTGGGCAGATGCCCCTTCACATGCGCATGCCCAAGCGCGGCTTCAACAATCCTGATGCGCTCAAGTTCGCGGAAGTGAATTTCTGGCGTCTCGAACAAGCCATTGCAGCTGGCAAGCTTGACGCGAGCAAGCCAGTCGATGCTGCAGCCTTGCTGGCGTGCGGCATTGTCCGCCGTGAGCTGGATGGCGTGCGCCTTCTGGCCAAGGGTGAATTGAAATCCAAGCTGAACATCACGGTCTATGGTGCGTCTGCTGCCGCCAAGGCCGCCGTGGAAGCGGTCGGGGGCTCTGTGACCCTCACCGCACCGGTGAAAAGTGATGAGCCGAAGGGCAAGCTGAAGAAGAAGGTTAAGGCCTGACGCCATTTCGCGTTGCTGGCCTTCCGGCCCCCGAACCTGTGTGGCCGCTCCTGGTTTGCGGTGTATTCGGATCATTGGGCAGGGTCGCCAGATGACAGACGGCTGCAGACCCATTATGTACGACCCGATCAATCCGTGAGGTTCTAAATGGCTTCGGCCGCCGAACAGCTCGCCGCCAATATGAACTTCGGCTCCTTTCAGAAGGCGACGGAGCTTCACAATCGGATCTACTTCACCTTGTTGGCCCTGGTGGTCTACCGGCTTGGCACCTATCTGCCGATCCCGGGGATAGACCCCGTTGCCTTTGCCCAGGCCTTTGAGACCCAGTCCAAGGGCATACTGGGCATGTTCAACATGTTTTCGGGCGGCGCTGTCCAGCGCATGGCCATTTTCACCCTGAACGTCAGTCCCTACATCTCGGCGTCGATCATCGTCCAGCTGCTCGGTACGGTCTATCCGCCCTGGGAAAAGATGCGCAAGGAAGGCGGGGAGGCTGGTCGCAAGACCATGAACCAGTACACCCGCTATCTGACGGTTGTGCTGGCCCTCCTTCAATCCTTTGCCATTGCAGCAGGGCTTCAGGCCCAGCCGGGGATGGTCATCAATCCGGGTCCGTTCTTCCTGGTGTCCACAGTTGTCACCCTGACGGGGGGCACCCTCTTCCTGATGTGGCTGGGTGAGCAGATCACCAGCCGGGGTGTCGGCAACGGGGTTTCCCTGCTGATCTTCGCCGGTATTGTCGCCAACCTGCCGACCGGGATCATGCAGCTTCTGACGGTCATGCAGACGGGACAGATGTCCGCTGTGGGCGGTGTCGCCATCCTGGCTGTTGCCATTGGGGCCATCCTGGCCATCGTCTTCATGGAGCGGTCCCAGAGGCGGCTTCTGGTCCAGTATCCGAAGCGCCAGCAGGGGAACCGCATGTTTGGCGGAGATACCTCCTTCATGCCGCTGAAGGTGAATACCTCAGGGGTCATTCCACCGATCTTTGCGTCGTCCCTGTTATTGCTGCCGGCCACAGCCATGAGCTTCCTGGCCACGGCGAACCTGCCCACCCAGTTGCAGTGGCTCCCGGTGGCGGTCGGCCAGCTCCAGCACGGACAGCCCATGTTCATGGTGCTCTACGGCCTGCTGATCGTCTTCTTCTGCTTTTTCTATACCTCTGTGGTCTTCAATCCGGAGGATACGGCCGAGAACCTCCGCAAATATGGCGGCTTCCTGCCGGGCATCCGGCCTGGCAAGCGGACGGCGGAATATCTGGATTTCGTCCTGACCCGTCTGACCGTTGTCGGCGCGGCCTATATCGCCATTGTCTGCCTGGTGCCTGAAATCCTGATTTCGGCCTACCATGCGCCCTTCTATCTTGGGGGCACATCAATCCTGATCGTGGTCAGTGTGACCATGGATACGGTCACCCAGATCCAGTCGCATCTTTTGGCCCACCAGTATGAGGGCCTGATCAAGAAGTCGAAACTGCGGGGCACGCGCGGGCGCTAGACCCGCCGTGTATTTTTTCGCTGCCCAGGGCGATGGGCAAGGCGGGGAGGGGACTTTAGGCCATGAATTTGATCCTGTTCGGACCGCCCGGCGCGGGTAAGGGAACCCAGGCCAAGCGGCTTGTCGAAGACCGCAAGATGGTCCAGCTGTCCACGGGGGACATGCTGCGGGCCGCCATTGCTTCTGGCTCAGAGCTCGGCAAACGGGTCGAAGGCGTCATGCAGCGGGGCGAGTTGGTAACGGACGAAATCGTCATCGCCCTCATTGAAGATCGCCTGCCAGAAGCCGAAGCCGCTGGCGGGGCCATATTCGACGGTTTCCCGCGGACCCTGGCCCAGGCGCAGGCGCTTGACGCCATGCTGGCCAAGCGGGGGCGTCCGATCAATCTGGTAGTCCGCCTCAAGGTCGACGATGAGGCCTTGATGACCCGTATTGCCGGACGATTCGCCGAGTCGGGCCGACCCGATGACAATCCCGAGAGCTTCAAGGTGCGCCTGGCGGCCTATAATGACCAGACGGCACCCCTGCTGCCCTATTACATGGATCAGAACAAGTTGGTTGAAGTCGACGGTATGGGCGCGGTGGAAGCCGTTGCCGCGGCGATTGAAGCGGCCCTGAAGGGGCAGGAAGACTAAACTTGCGGGATCGGTCCCGGGGGTGTGTGCGGATTTTTCAGTTCTGCTCAAGAGCGGCATTGACGGAAACGCAACTATCCCTATAACGGGCCGCTTCCGCGAAAAGCGCGAGGGGCGTGCTGGCCGAATTCTTGGCCGGGGCGTTGTTCGCGCATCTCTGCGTGACCAGGAGAATACCAGACGTGGCCCGTATCGCCGGCGTAAACATCCCGACTAACAAGCGCGTCGTCATCGCGCTTCAGTACATCCATGGCATCGGCCAGGCCAAGGC